>JAAYII010000249.1 GCA_012523535.1 Peptococcaceae bacterium | reverse complement strand
TCCTAAAATAGAAATCTGTGGTATGCACCCGGACAGGACTTGGATCCGGATCGAAGCCACCGTTGTCCAAGATGATCGCATGGAAGCCAGACAACATATGCTTGATGAAAACCCGGGCCTAAAAAGAATGTACGCGGCTGACGACGGCAATTGCGAAGTACTTTATCTAAAAGATGCCACTGCCACCATTTGCTCTTTTACGGCCGAACCAAGAGTCATTAAATTTTAAGGATCATTAAGTTAAGCTAAAAAGGCAATAGTCAAGAAAAGTATTAATCCGGCAAACACCAGTCCACAAAAAACATGCCGGCGAAATGCTTGGCCGGAAAATGCTTTGGCTATAAGTAAGAATATTTGACTATAATAAAAAGGGTTGCTTGATAAACAACCCTTTTTTCTCTCCATAATATTCTTTTCTCTATGTAATAATATTTAGTCGTTATTCAGCCTTTCAAACTTTTAATATTTAATATATTTTTTAATATTTAATATAATTTTAATATACATATTAATTGTCCGATATTTAATTAATTGTCCAATATATATCCAGTTGCTAATAAATTTTAATCGTTTAATCCAACAACTTCTATCAAGAGGTATCTGAATGTCCATTAATAATAATGTCCCTCTTAACTGGAACGACCAACTGGCGGCTGTTTTCCAATGCCCAATATGTTCGGAGCAAATGCGATTAAAAATAACAAGCTCGAAAAGCCTAATTTGTTTGAATGGCCACTGTTTCGATATCTCCAAACAGGGGTACGTAAATTTGTTGCCCCATGCCGGCAAAACCAAGTACAACAAACAATTATTTACCTCCCGTAAAATTCTTAGTGAAAACGGCCTATTCGATCCTTTAATTCAACAAATCAGCGGCCTAATAAACAAGGCCTCACCCCCCGGCGGCATGATTAAAATATTGGATGCAGGCTGCGGAGAAGGCTCCCATTTATTCCGTCTACATCAGGAATTAAAGGCGGCCGGCAGTTGCACTGTTTTAGGGGTGGGCGTGGATATTTCTAAAGAAGGCGTTCAAATGGCTTCCAAGAATTATCCGCAATTGCTCTGGTGCGTGGGTGATATTGCCAATTGCCCATTTCAAAGTGGACAGTTTGATTTCATATCCAACATTCTGTCCCCATCCAACTATTCTGAATTTCAAAGATTGCTCCGAGCCGAAGGATTGATTTTCAAAGTTGTTCCCAATAGAGGCTACCTTCAAGAATTAAGACAGCTTTTTTTTGCCAGTACGGACAAACAAGCCTATAATAACGACAACACCCTGGAATTATTCCGTGCCAAACTTGATCTTCTGGATGTGCGAGAGTTGCAATACTCAGTAACTTTAAATCAAGCACTTATTCCGCATTTGGTTAATATGACTCCCTTGTCATGGGGTGCCGATGAAAACAGAAAACAAAAAGTTCTGGCCATGAATTCTTTGGAAATAACCATTGACCTGTCCATTCTCATAGGCCGTCCAAGCTTCATTCCCCGGCCAGAAGTTCCCGGACATAGGTAGGCAGAGCGAAACTTCCCTTATGAATATCGGTATTATAATATCTGGTTTTAAGTCCCAAGCTTTTCCAAGCTTTTTCGTCAAAGTCAAGGGGATCATATTTTTTGGAAGCGAAACCAAACAGCCAATGTCCTGACGGATAGGTAGGAATATGGGCCTGGTAGACCCTACAAATCGGGAAAAACTCCTTGATTCTTCGATGAGCTTGTCGCATGGACACGGCATAAGTTTCGTAATACGGATTCTCGTGCTGGTTGACCAAAATACCGTCTTGTTTTAATGCCTTGTAACAGCTGCCGTAAAATTCCCTGGTAAAAAGACCTTCTCCCGGCCCGAACGGATCGGTGGAATCCACAATAATCAGATCATAATAATTCTCTTTGGCCCGGATGAATTTTAAGCCGTCTTCATAATATATTTTAACCCTCGGATCATCCAAGCTGCAGGCGGTCTGGGGCAAATATTCACGGCAGACCTCGACCACCATTCTGTCGATTTCCACCATATCTATGGCTTCAATTGTTTTGTACCTGGTAAGTTCGCGGACGGTTCCCCCGTCGCCGGCACCGATAACCAGCACTTTTTTTATCCCCAAGTTAGTAGCCATGGGCACATGGACAATCATGTCATGATAAATAAATTCATCCTTTTCGGCTACCATCATTAAACCATCGAGCGTTAGAACCGTTCCGAATTCTTTGGACTCAAAAACATCTATACGTTGGTATTCACTCTGCCCACTAAAAAGGTGTTTGTCCACTTTAATGGAAAATCTTACATTTTCGGTATGTTGCTCTGTAAACCACAATTCCATGTTTATTCCTCCGCTTTACTCCTCTACGATTCGAATGTTTTCCACAGCCATGTCTTCCGTACCGGTCAGGAAGCTGCCTTTGGCTTTAGCATAGATTATATAGTCGATAATCTCGGGCGTAATCCGTTCGCCCGGCGCCAAGATAGGTATCCCCGGCGGGTAGGCCATAACGAACTCCCCGCTGATACAACCGGCGCTTTTTTTAATGGGTACACTTTTCTTCCTGGCATAAAATGCTTTTTGGGGAGTAATCACTACTTGTGGATTTATATACTCATAATCAAGCATTCCTGTTTTGTCTTTTAAATATAACCTTTTTATCTCTGCCAAGGAAGATACCAACCGCTCCAATGCCAGTTCTCGATCTCCGACAGAGATAATGGCTAAGATATTGCCTATATCGCCAAATTCAATTTGAATATTGTAGTCATCCCTTAGAATATCATAGACCTCTATCCCGGCCAGGCCTATCTCCAGCGTATGAACAGACAATTTGGTGGGATCGAAATCAAAAATATCGTCTTTATTGATTAGTTCTTTGGAAAAAGCGTAGTAGCCACCGATTTTATTGATTTCCGTCCTGGCATACTCGGCCAAGGCTGTTACTTTGGCAAATATTTTTTTCCCGTTTAAAGCAAGGTTCCGCCTGGATATATCGAGTGAGGTAAGCAAGAGATAAGACCCGCTGGTGGTTTGAGTCAAATTAATAATCTGCCGTACATGTCCGGGATTTATTCTTTTGCCAACCAACAAAAAAGAACTTTGCGTCAGGCTGCCGCCGGTTTTATGCATACTCACCGCAGCCATGTCCGCCCCTGCCGCCATGGCGCTTAAAGGCAAGTTCTCCCCGAAATAGAAATGGGTCCCATGCGCTTCGTCGACTAAAACATACATATTGTTTTTGTGCGCCAAGTCAGTAATTGTCTTTAAATCGGAACAAACACCATAATATGTCGGATTATTGACAAATATTGCTTTGGCCTCCGGATGGCAGGCTATAGCATTTTTTACTTCTTTTATTGACATTCCCAGGGGAATACCCAACTCTTTATTTATTCCGGGATTAACGTAAACCGGAATCGCCCCGGAAATTATCAGGGCATTGATGGCACTTTTATGAACATTGCGGGGCATGATTATTTTATCCCCTAGTTGACAAACACTCATAATCATAGCTTGAACAGCGGAAGTCGTTCCATTTACCATAAAAAAAGCATGCCGGGCAGAAAAAGCCTCCGCTGCCAGTTCTTCGGCTTCCTTAATTACGGAGACAGGATGGCCTAGATTATCCAAGGGTTTCATAGCATTGACATCTACTGCCAGGCATTTTTCACCTAAGAATTCTCTTAGCTCCGGATTACCTCTTCCTTGCTTATGCCCAGGCACATCAAAGGGTACGACCCGCATAGATTTATATCTTTGCAGGGCTTCATAAATAGGCGCTTTTTCCTGTTTGTCAATATCCAAGAAAGTATTCCACCTTTCCAAATCAAGCATAAAAAGAGCTAAGAATGCATTACGGAATTTAATACATTGACAGTTTATCCAAAATAAGCTAAATGTCAATGCACATCCGTAATTATTAATTCAATCCGAGCTTCCATTATATACTTCTTTTATTAGCTGATAAACTATTTTATAATTAAATCCTAATAATAAATTCTGATAATATAGACATTTAGTTTTATTATTAGAAATATTATGCTTTATTCCAATAAAAGTAAAGCTAAAAAATATAAAGAAGGAGGTAAACCCAATGAGCAACAAATTCAAACCCGAGTCCCAAAGCCTGGTAAGTTTCAGCCTTATGGGACCGGAAAGCGGCGCACCATGTGTAGTGGATGTCAATG
>JAAYII010000248.1 GCA_012523535.1 Peptococcaceae bacterium | reverse complement strand
TTAAAATTACCCTCATCGGTGTTGACGGTCAAAAGTTGACATTCCATCCCGTTAACGGTTTGGGTTCCCATTAGCTTGTAATCGTTGTTATTTAAAAATGAGGCTAAATCCATGGGGGTAATGCTGTCCGTTCCGGTGTACTCGTAGCTTCGTTGTTTGGTGGCCATATCTTCTCCTGGCAAGTAAGATATTATCTCGTCTTTTTCCAGGTCAAAAATATAAAAAGTTCTCTTCCCGTTTAAAAGGCTGTCGATTTTCATTTTTTTATTTTTAAACCAGACTTTGGTTTCAGAAGATATGCCGGCACCGATTATAATCAAGTCATAGCAAATCTCGTTAATATTGCTACCTTTGGCCAATAGTTCGGAAATAGCGTCTTTATCCGTAGAAGCTTTTTGGTCGGCGGCGGAATCATTTTGGCCGCCAGGGGAAGCTTCTTCTTGCTCGGCGGAAGAAATCTCAAATACGGAAGGTTGAGCAGCAGTGTCGGGTTTTTTTTTGGAACCGCAGGCGCATAAAAATGTGCTGTTTAGCAACAAGATGGTCACAATTATTAAGACTTTTGCAGTGACTTTCATCTTTATTGTCCTCCAAAAATTTATAGTAGTTTTTTCCTATAATATTTAAAACCTCAAAGTAAAATCTGAGACATAATTATTAATTATTCGCCAAAAATAAAAGATTCCCCTTTGTTTAGACAATAAAAAAGATTAATTAAAACTAAGTTTTGAAAATGAAATCGATTAAATTGCTTAATTGTGGCTGGATTTGTATTTTTTAGATTCCGACCCACTTCGTGGTATAATATTATTCGTCAAAAAATTGATGGGAGGGTTGATAATAATGAACAACAATGTTGAAACCAGGGAGTTTCAAACCGAGATTAGACAACTGCTGGATATTGTTATTAATTCTCTCTATACCGACCGCAATATTTTTTTGAGAGAGTTGATATCCAACGCGGCGGATGCTTCGGAGAAGCTGCGTTATTTTAAATTAACCGAAGAAAACGGGGATAGGCTTAATTTGCCTTTGGAAATATCAATCCAGACGGATGAAAAGGCCCATACTTTAACTATCTCCGATAATGGAATAGGCATGACCAAGGAAGAGTTGATTGAAAATCTTGGAACCATAGCCCATTCGGGTTCTAAAGAATTTATCAGGAAATTGACGGAAGCGAAAAAAGACTCGGAAGCAGGACCGGTGGATTTGAGTTTAATCGGCCAGTTCGGAGTGGGTTTTTATTCCGCCTTTATGGTGGCGGACAAGGTGACTATTCATACCCGTTCTTACAAGCCGGATGCCGAAAGTTGGGTTTGGACTTCAGACGGCACCGGGACTTATTCCTTGGCCAAGGGTGATAAAAGCACCTATGGCACCAGTATTACCCTTGATCTCAAGTCAGATGCCCATAATTATAGCCAGGCCGAGGAGATAAAACGCATTATTAAGCGCTATTCGAGTTTTGTTCCTTTCCCCATTAAAGTAAACGGGGAAAAGGTCAATACGGTGGAAGCCATTTGGACCAAGAATCCTTCCCAAATCAGCGATGAGGAGTATACGGAATTCTATAAATATATTGACAATGCTTATCAGGAGCCTTTTTATAAACTACACTTTACCTCCGATGCTCCTTTGTCCATAAGAGCCCTTCTTTTCGTACCGTCGGAGAATTATGAAAGACTGGGCTTTAGCCGTATGGAAAGAGGGGTTAACCTTTTCTGCAAGAAAGTGCTTATCCAGGAAAAATCTGAGGCCATTGTTCCGGAATGGATGAGATTTGTGCGCGGGGTTATTGACAGCGATGATTTGCCCCTGAATATTTCCCGGGAAACTCTTCAGGACAATGCTTTAATTTCCAAGCTCAATAAAGTGGTGACTACCCGCTTTCTCAAGTTCCTCGATGAGCAGGCCAAAGAGAATCCGGACAAATACAAGCAGTTTTATGAAAAGTTCAATCGCTTCTTGAAAGAGGGAGCGGCCACGGATTATACCCATAGAGATGCTTTGGTTAAACTGTTGCGTTTCGAATCCAATATGACGGCCAAAGGGGAACTGACCTCCCTGGAAGATTATGTGGGAAGGATGAAAGAGGACCAGAAAGCCATTTATTATGTTGGCGGGACAAACCGGGAAGTTATTGAATCCGGTCCCTATCTGGAAGTTTTTAAAGATAAGGGCATAGAAGTTCTTTATACTTATGAGGCCGTAGATGATTATATTTTGGATAATCTGCATGAATATAAGGGCAAAAAAATAGTTGCCGCCGAACAGGACAACGCCGAATTGCCTGATATTGATCTAAAGGAGACACAAACAGAAGGAGATTTGAGCGAAGACGACAAAAAGGACCTGCTGTCCTGGTTCAAAGAGACCTTGGGTGATAAGGTCACCGAAGTACGGGTTTCCAAACGCTTGGTGGACAGTCCGGGGGTGGTTTTAAGCGCCTTTGGCACCCACAGCATGCAGAAAGTAATGCAGCTTATGAGCAAGGATCTGACCAACATACCGGCCGGCATACTGGAGATCAACAGCCGCCACCCTGTGATCAAGGGTATAAATGAGCTGCGGAAAGCCGGGGATCCTTTTGCTAAAGAAGCGGCGGAACAGGTGCTCCATAACGCCCAGATTGCGGCCGGGCTGATTATAGATCCGCGCAATATGGTAAACCGCTTATACAGTATTTTGGAAAGAGCCGTAACTAAAAATAATTAGGAAAATAATTTGGAAAGTAAATTAGGAAATAAATTTTCCCTATAAATAGCCAAAAGTAGCCGTGAGGCTACTTTTCTTATTTTAATGACCCTGTCAATGGAGCATTCGGCAAGTTGTTCATTCGGACAGGGCGGCTTTAAATTATAGTTTTTTAAATAATCGGTTCTCTTGCTATTGTTTTTCTCGCTATTGTAAATCCGTTCGGGGGAGGCTCTCCGAGATTACCGTGGGAAAAGATATGATAAAAGTTGACCCAATTCCTAAAGCGCTATCGACTTTAATTTCTCCGCCCCTGATTCTGACCAACTCCGAGACAATGGCCAAACCTAAGCCTGAGCCCTGGCCTTTTGTACGGGAACGGGAGCGGTCCCCTCTAAAGAATCTTTCAAAGATATGGGGCAAATCTTCAGGAGGGATTCCCTGGCCGTTATCTTTAACAGCGATGGTGGTTTTTTCCTTATCAGTGCCGGTTATGATTTCGATAGTGCCGTTATCCGCTGTATACTGGATGGCATTGTTGAGCAGATTAAACAGTATTTGCTTAAGCTCATCGGGTTTTAAAGGCAATATTTGATCCGGGATTGCCGCCTCCAGCCTTTCTTCTTTGTTTATCTCATAAGTGTTGATTTTCAATGTTCTGTTGCCCAACATCGGGTTTAGAAGAGGCAGCAGCTCGGGAATTACATCCTTAAGGGAGCATGAATATTGTTGCGGTGGCTCGCCGCTTTGCTCCTCCTGGGCCAGGCGGTTGAGGGTTAGCAGGCTTTCGGTCAGACGGATCAAACGTTCGGTTTCGATGAGCATGGTTTGATGGGCAGAATTCAATATTTCTTTATCCTCGACACCTCCCCGCTGCAGGATTTCCAAAAAACCTCTGATTGAAGTATGGGGGGTCCTCAGTTCGTGGGAAGCGTCGGCAATAAAACGGGACATATTTTCTTTGGCTTTGCGTTCCGTGTTCAAAGCAGCTTCCATTTGACTGAGCATATGGTTTAGGGCTTCCTGCAATTGCTCTATTTCAAAGGAAGTTTTTTGATAGTAAGGCAGGCGCAGGTCATAGCGTCCTCCCGCTATTTTACGGGCCGTGGCCGAGATGTTGAGAAGCGGTTGCAAAGGTTTTTGCAAAGCGTAAGCCACGAGGAAGGTGCTTATCAGCAAAACGAGCAAAGCATTCAAGATATAGGTTTTGATACTGTTTTTGAGGACAAGATCTTCCTCATATAGCGGCTCACCGATTATGGCATAGCCCAGGATCACATTTTGAAAGTCCGTGGTTATTACGGGTTGGACTAAAAGCATATATCTGTTGTTCAAGGAATCGGTATAGATAAAAGGCTCGTTTTCCAGGGCTTTCTGGTATAAGTTAAAGTTAAGTTCTTGCTTGATAAAAGTTGACATATCCTGGTTGATACGGCCGTAACTATAAACAATGAATTTAGGTTTACTGTCGGCGGAATAAAAAGCCACGAAATTTCCGGGCCTGAGATCGGCAAACTTGGCAGGAGGGAGTACACTGCGGCCAAGCCAATCATACATACTGTTCCTTATGGAATGGTAGTCAGATAACAGGTTCTGCTCTACCCCTTGGTAAAGGGAATTTTTCAAGGCGTCATATTGAATGGAACCGATAATGATAAAAAAGAGGATAAAGCAAAACCATAAGCGCAGTAACAGTTGGCCGATCAATGATTTTCGCCAGTTTTTAAAATAATTGTGTACTTTGAGAGTATAGTTAATAATCTTTGAAATCATACTTCTGCCTCTAAACGATATCCTAATCCTCTCACGGTTTTTATGAGCTTATGGGCGTCGTCACCCAGTTTTTCTCTGAGGTAGCTGATATATACCTCCACAATATTGTCTTCACCTTCAAAATCATATCCCCAGACATGAAGAAGGATTTTTTCCTTGCTTAAAGTTTGGTTGGAGTTCCAAAGCAAATAGGTCAGGAGCTTGTACTCCGTAGGTGAAAGATGAAGGACATTGCCGTCGAGAGATATATTTTTCCTCAATTCGTCAATGGTAAACCTGCCGATGACCTTTTGACCGGATAGGTCGGGGAAACGGTTGCGCAGTTGAACTTCGATCCTGGCCAGCAATTCTTCAAAGTGAAAAGGTTTAACCAGATAATCGTTGGCTCCCATTCTCAGTCCTTTAACTATGTCTTGGGAGGTGTCTTTGGCTGTAAGCATGATAGTTGAAGCATTGGATATTTGAGGGATGATCTGGCACAATTCATACCCGTCCATAACCGGCATCATAATATCCAGAATAATAACCTGGGGGTCGAATTGGCGAATTTTCTCCAAAGCTATTTCCCCGTTTTCGGCTGTTTGTACTTCATAACCTTCCTTGCTCAGTCCCAGGCTTAACATCTGTCTAATGGACGGATCATCATCCACCACCAGGATTTTAAATTTGGGATTGGGCATGTTTTTTCCTCCTCTTAACCGGATATACCGGCCAGTCACTTTTTATGATAAAATATTATGATAAAAAAGAAAAGAAGAACGGTGAGTGCTCATGAAGAACAACCTGCTTCAAGAACAATTGGCCAAAAAAATACTTATTTTGGATGGGGCTATGGGGACCATGCTCCAGCACATGGGTTTAAAAGCGGAGGATTTCGGGGGGGAAGACAAAGAGGGTTGCAACGAAATCCTTAATCTGACCCGGCCTGATATTGTCAAGTCCATTCACGAAAGCTATCTTCGGGCTGGAGCGGATATTATTGAAACCAATACTTTTGGAGCCACCAGGGTGGTTTTGGCCGAGTACGGCTTGGCCGATAAAGACATGGAAATCAATAAAGCAGCAGCCGAGTTGGCTTGCAAGGTTGCAGCGCGCTGGTGTTCTTGGCAACAGCCCCGTTTTGTGGCAGGTTCCATGGGCCCGACCATTAAAATGTTATCCCTGACTGGAGGGATTACTTTTGCCGAGTTGGAGGAAGCCTATTATCGCCAGGCCTTAGGGCTGCTGAGGGGCGGAGTGGATTTGCTTCTGTTGGAAACCTGCCAGGATACTTTGAATGTTAAAGCCGCGGGCATCGGTATTAACAGAGCCTTTTCCCAACTCGGTTTTAGGGTTCCGCTTATTATTTCCTGTACCGTGGAAGCTTCCGGTACCATGCTGGGAGGGCAAAATGTGGAAGCCTTTTATGTTTCGGTGGCCCACCTTAAACCTTTGGCTATAGGTCTTAACTGCGGAACGGGAGCGGAACTGATGAATGATTCTCTCCGGACCTTACATAATTTGGCCTCTTGTGCGGTATGCTGCTATCCCAATGCCGGCTTGCCGGATGAAGAAGGTAAATACCGGGAAACTCCTGAACAATTTGCCGCTAAAATGGCTAAATACGCGGCTAACGGCTGGCTCAATATTGCCGGCGGCTGCTGTGGCAGCACTGACCGGCACATAAAAGCCTTGGCGGATGTTCTGGCCGGCTACCGGCCCCGGAAACCGGCCGAAGATAAAGATGAGAAAAGTTGCGTTGCCGGGCTGGAAGCCGTTTGGCCGGAAGAGGACAATCGGCCCCTTTTGGTCGGGGAACGGTGCAATGTCATCGGTTCGCGCAAATTTAAGGAGATTATCAGCAACGGCCGCTACGAGGAAGGGGCTGAACTGGCCAAAATACAAGTCAAGAAGGGCGCCCAAATAATCGATATCTGCCTGGCCAATCCAGACAGTGACGAACTGCAAGACATGAAGGCTTTTCTTCCCCATGTCGTCAACAGGATTAGGGCTCCCCTTATGCTTGATTCCACCGATTCCAAAGTGTTGGAAGCGGGACTGGCTTTGAGCCAGGGCAAGGCTATTATTAATTCCATCAATTTGGAATATGGCCTGAAAAGGTTCGAAGAAGTTGTTCCTCTTATTAAAAAATACGGAGCCGCAGTAGTGGTGGGAACAATCGACGAGCAGGGCATGGCCCTGACCAGGGAACGCAAGCTGGCTGTGGCCGAACGTTCCTATGACTTATTGGTTAATAAATACGGGATAAGTCCCTATGATATAATTTTTGATCCTTTAACCTTCCCTGTGGGCACAGGGGACAGTAAATACCTTGGCTCGGCCGTGGAAACAATTGAAGGCTTGCGGCTTATTAAGCAAAAAATGCCGCAATGTAAAACTATTTTGGGCATAAGCAATGTTTCTTTCGGCCTGCCTACGGCCGGCAGGGAAATACTCAATTCGGTGTTTGTTTATCTTAATACCTTGGCCGGATTGGATTATGCCATCGTCAATGTGGAAAAGTTGAGACGTTATGCTACCATTCCTCCGGAGGAGAAAAAGCTGTGCGAGGATTTGCTTTTGAATACCAATCAACAGACCTTGAAAGCCTTTATTGATTTTTATAGGGAAAAGACGGCTGTGGCAACGACTGTTCCGGAAAAGGACGGCGGCCAATCCCGGCTTACCCTTGAAGAACGGTTAAGCAACTATATTGTGGAAGGAATAAAGGAAGGACTGGCCGACGATCTATTGGAAGGATTGAAAACCTATTCCCCCCTGGAATTAATCAATGGTCCGCTGCTTAAAGGTATGGAACAAGTGGGAGAGTTGTTCCAGCAAAATCAGCTCATAGTAGCCGAAGTCCTGCAAAGTGCGGAAGTCATGAAGGCGGCCGTCGATATCCTGCAGCCCAATATGGAGAAAAGCAGTGACGCTTACAAGGGCAAGGTCATCCTGGCAACGGTTAAAGGCGATGTTCACGATATCGGCAAAAATTTGGTGGATATCATTTTAAGCAATAACGGTTACCAGGTTGTCAACCTGGGAGTCAAAGTCAGTTCCGAACAATTGATAGAAGCCTGTCGCCGGGAAAAACCGGATGTAATCGGCTTGTCCGGGCTTTTGGTAAAATCCGTGCAGCAGATGCTGATAACCGCCCAAGATTTGCGGGATGCCGGTTTTAACATTCCGCTTCTTCTGGGAGGAGCGGCTTTAAGCCGTAAATTTACCGAGGAAAAGATTGCCCCTGAATATAAAGGGCCCGTGCTTAATGCCCGGGATGCCATGGAAAGCCTAACTTTATTGAGCAAATTGCGGGAATCCGGTTATCTGGGCCAGGACAGGCCGACTGAGTACGGAGACAAACCGGCCGGGAGCAGATTAGAAGACGGATCATTAGAAAATCAATCCTTAGCCAAAGCCAAAGCGCCGGGTTCTGAGGAAACACCCTCTACAAGAGTGGCAACAGTTTCAGGCAGAGAAAAAGGTATTTCAGAATCTACAAGGCGGCTCCTGCTGGATTATCCCTTGGCCAAGATTATTCCTCATTTAAATTTTGACAAGCTTTATCGCAAATATTTGGGTGTGAAAAGCAATAATCAAAGCGTGAAGGTTGAGCAGTATAAGCAGTTTGTGGATGAGTTTTTGGAAGAAGTGCAAAGCCAAAAACTAATATCGGCCAACGGCGTATATGCCTTTTTCCCCGCTTATTCTTCCGGAGGAAGCATCTTTATTTTGGATCCGAGCGGTACTCTGGATGCCAATGGGCAACAAAGAATCCTGGAAGAGTTCGTTTTTCCCCGGCAAAAAAAGGGAGAAGGCCTTTGCCTGGCGGATTTTGTACGGCCTTTAAGTGAGGGAAGTCCGGAACAAATTGCCGTATTCGCTCTGACCACCGGCGTAGGTGTAAGTGAAAAAGCTGAATTTTACAAACAACAAGGCCAGTATTTGAAAAGTATTTTTCTTCAGGCCTTGGCTTTGGAATTGGCGGAGGCTTTTGCCGAGCACCTGCATGCCCAAGTTCGAGAAATATGGGGTATTCCCCCAACTCAAGGAATAAGAGTTTCACCGGGATATCCTGTTTTTCCCGCTATTGAAGATCAAACCAAAATTTTTGCTTTACTTAAACCGGAAGAGGTTGGTTTAACTCTTACCGAAGGAATGATGATGGATCCAGAAGCATCGGTGAGCGGTATAATATTGGGAGCATCCCAAGCTAGGATTTTTAGCCTTAACTAGAGCCTCCTTGAAAAAAATAAGTTTCGCTTCTTGTGGGTGGAGCGAAACTTATTTTCTCTTTATGAAGGGTTGGCATTTGGCTATAGATTTAGTTTTGTTTCCATCGCATTTTGCCAAATAGAGTTGAGTTACGGGTTGAAAAATAACGATCGGGAATAAAGTTTGGGGCTACATTGCCCTGGAATTGGTTTGGCGCTTGCGGGTAATTGGGAGGTGTAATATTCTGAGAGCCGGTAGACGGTACCGTTTGAGTGGTATTAAAAATAGCTGTCGGGGGTGTATTGACGGAGGTAGCCGGAGCCGTTGTGGGGGATGGTGCGGCCGTAGTAGAGGTCTGCCCTGCGGATCTTATGCTTCTTCTTGCCGGCTTAAACAGGTTTTGGCGATTTCTACTATCGATTTTAAATAAATTTCTTAGTTTCCTGCTTTTCTTATTCCTGGTTTTTTCGGTTGTTGTTGCGGGATTAGCTTCTGTTTCCGGGTTTATTTGGTTCTCATTGGGTTCTAAAGTTATTTTGTTCTCCGCCAACATTTTCTGAATCAGCGGATAGCCTACTCTATTCAACAAAACCTTGCCGGCTTTCAGGGCAATGGGTTTACCAATCTTTTTGGCTATTGGCAGGCCCACCTTTTTGGCCAACGGAATGCCCACTTTTTCCGCTAATACCGGTCCAATCATTTTTTGGAATTGAGGACCGAGTTCTTTGATGACCAGAGGCAATACTTTTTGTATAAGAAAGGAGGTTGCTTTGGATTCCATAAAAATTCCTCCCCAGGAATAAATTGGAATATATTTCTTATAAAGTATATGCTACCTCTGTTTTAATGTGTTTGTCTTAGCCTTAATATGCTTGGCGGTAGAGATTTTCCAGCTCGTGAATGAGGGGCATTCTGGGATTGGTTGTTATGGTTTGATCTTGGAAGGCTCGCCGGGCCAGGAGAGGAATCTTGGCTTCGTAATCTTCTTTATTAATTCCGAATTGGGAAATTCTATGGGGCAGATTAAGCTTGTCCATAAGGTCTTGCACGGCCCGAATCAACTGTTCCACTCCTTCGGCCTCGTCCCGGAAATTAAGGTTTAAAGCCGAGGCTATTTGGGCATATTTTTGGCGGGCGACGTAATATTTGTATTTGGGGAAGACGGTAATTTTGGTCGGCACCTCGCTGTTATAACGGATAACGTGGGGCAGGAGAATGGCATTGGCTCTGCCGTGAGAGATATTGAATTCCGCACCCAACTTGTGGGCCAAAGCATGGTTTACTCCCAAGAAGGCGTTAGTAAAAGCCATTCCGGCCATACAAGAGGCATTATGCATTTTCTCCCGGGCCTCTCGGTCTTGGCCGTCACTGTAAGCCCTGGGCAGATAATTGAAGACCAGTTGGATTGCTTTCAGCGCCAGAGCATCGGTATAATCCGAGGCCATAACGGAAACGTAGGCTTCCAAAGCATGGGTCAAAACATCCATTCCGGTATCGGCCGTTACGGAGGGCGGAACGGTAAAAGTAAATTCCGGGTCAATAATGGCCACATCCGGCGTAAGCTCGTAGTCGGCAATAGGATATTTGATATTTTTTTCTTTGTCCGTAATGACGGCGAAGGAAGTCACTTCCGAACCGGTGCCGGAAGTGGTGGGAATGGCAACGAATTTGGCTTTGGGAGCAACTTGGGGAATTTTGTAAATCCGCTTGCGAATATCCATAAATTTAAAGGTTAGGGCTTCAAATTTGATCTCCGGATGCTCATAAAACATCCACATGGCTTTGGCGGCATCGATCGGGGATCCGCCTCCTAAAGCTATAATCACATCGGGTTGAAAAGTCTGCATCATCGCCAGTCCTTTTTGCACTGTTTCCAGGGAAGGATCAGGCTCCACTTCGGCGAATATTTCACTGTGGACATAATCTTGGCGGTGGCGGAGATAATAAAGGATTTTGTCTACATAACCGTTTTTGAGCATGACCTGGTCGGTAACGATAAAAGCTTTGCTGATACCCGGCATTTTTTCCAAGTATCTTGTGGAACCGTATTCAAAATAAATTCGAGGTGGGATTTTAAACCATTGCATATTAAATGTTCTCCGTGCCAAACGTTTTTTGTTGATAAGATTGACGGCCGTAATATTGGCCGTAGTGGAATTGCTGCCGAAAGAACCGCAGCCCAAGGTTAAAGAGGGAATATTGGTATTATAAAGATCGCCGATAGCCCCGTGGGTGGACGGCGAGTTGACGATTAGGCGCCCGGTTTTGATTGTTTGGGCGAAGCGGTCGATCACTTCTTTGTTTTGAGAATGAATAACGGCGGAATGTCCGAGACCGCCATAGCGGACGATTTTATCCGCCAGCTCTATTCCCTGTTGGGCATTTTCCACTGTATAAAAAGCCAGAACAGGACTTAGTTTTTCGGCTGAGAGAGGATACTGGGGTCCTACTCCTTCCAATTCGGCAATTAGGATTTTGGTGGCCGGGTCCACATCCAAACCTGCCATTTGGGCTATGGTATAGGCGCTTTTACCTACCACGGAAGGGCTTAAATGGCCTTTCTCCGGATCAAAAAGAACCCTTTCCAGCTGGCTGACTTCTGCCGGGGAAAGAAAATAGCAATTGAGTTCTTGCATATAGCTTTTCACTTCTTGGGCAATTTCTTGATCCACAATGACGGCCTGTTCGGAAGCGCAAATCAATCCGTTGTCAAAAGTCTTGGATATAATTATGTCGTTGACTGCGGTTTTGATATCCGCGGTTTTTTCAATATAACAGGGCACATTGCCCGGTCCTACCCCTATTGCCGGCTTGCCTGCGGAATAGGCCGCTTTGACCATTGGTGTCCCGCCGGTGGCCAGGATAAGAGAGGTTTGGGGATGTTTCATCAGCGCATGGGTTTTTTCAATGGATGGCTCTTCCAACCATTGGATACAATATTCGGGAGCGCCGGCCTTAACCGCGGCCTCCCTCATGATGCGGGCGGCTTCCACACTGCTTTTTTGCGAGCGGGGATGGAAAGCGAAAACAATGGGATTGCGGGTTTTAGCCGAGATTATCGATTTAAACATGGTGGTGGAAGTAGGGTTGGTTGTGGGCGTTATTCCGGCGATAATGCCTACCGGCTCGGCAATTTCTTCATAGTTTTCGTATTCGTTAACTTCAATCACGCCTACGGTTTTTTCATATTTAATACTGTGATAAATATATTCCGTGGCAAATATGTTTTTGGTAACTTTATCTTCCACAATTCCCATGCCGGTCTCTTCCACAGCCAGTTGGGCAAGATAAAGCTGGTTTTCCAATCCGGCCAGAGCCATGGCTCGTATAATTTCATCTATTTGGGCCTGGTTCATCTCCATATATTGCTCCAGAGCCTGCTGGGCCTGTTCCATTATGAGTTCAATATCCGGATATATATTGGTAATTTCCATTTTTCCCTCCTATACTTATTGAGACTTTGGTAAAATGTTGTTATCAATTTGTCGATAGAAATATTGAGATATACCGTTTTTAGTCTGGGAATTCAATTGTTTTTTATACCTTAACCAAGACAAATGTGGGACTTTTTTAAAAATTCCATCTCTTCAAGAACAAGAGAAATTGCAAGAAATAACTCCGGAACCGGTTATTTTTCTTAGAATCCGGGAAAAAGTTATTTGCCAAACTATATATAGTATTGCTAGAATATATATATACCAGATATAGGAGGTGAGAAAATAAATGCGTTGCCCTTTTTGCCAACATGAGGAGACTAAAGTGCTGGATTCCCGCCAAATAGAGGGAGGAACTGCTATTCGGCGACGCAGGGAATGTGATGTTTGCAACAGGCGTTTTACTACTTATGAAAAATACGAGGAACTGCAGTTAATGGTTGTGAAGAAGGATGGTCGGAGAGAGCCCTTTTCCCGTCAAAAATTGCTGGCCGGGTTGGTTAAGGCCTGCGAAAAACGTCCGATTTCCACTGAACAACTGGAGAATATGGTTTCAGAAATTGAAAGGGGGCTCAGGGATACCAACGAGAGAGAAGTGCCGAGCAAACTGATCGGGGAAGAAGTTATGAACAGACTTTTTACAATGGATGAAATAGCCTATATTCGTTTTGCTTCAGTATATAGGCAATTTAAGGATATACATAAATTTATGGAAGAATTGGAAGAATTGGTTAAACGTCGTCAATAATGCATCTCTAGGTAGCAAATGTTGGGGGAGTCAGATAATATGTACGTTATAAAAAGAGATGGGAGAAGAGAGGTTTTCAAGCCGGAAAAGATATTGCAGGCAGTGGCCAAAGCTTTTATTGCTACCAATACTCCTAACGTCGATGAGTGGGCCAAGATTGTAACCGACAAAGTATTAAGCCAGTTAAAAGAGTCTTATGGCGAAAACGAAGGGATAGATATCGAAAGAATTCAGGATATGGTGGAAGAGACTCTGATGCAAACCGGAAATACCAAGGTGGCCAGAGCCTATATCCGCTATCGTTTTCAACATGAGATTCTTCGCAATCAGCAAAAAGCCAATCACG
>JAAYII010000247.1 GCA_012523535.1 Peptococcaceae bacterium | reverse complement strand
CCCAGAGGTTTTGGCATGTTAGCGAGTATTTTTTGTTCTTAGCTACTGAACCGTGCAAACTGAGTATTTGGGCAAGTTTGATTAATAAGGAAGATGTCTTCAAGAATGAAGACACCTTCAACAAGTGCTTGGTTTATTTACTCTCTGTTTTCGGGCTTAACCCCAACATTTGACAGAGAGCCTAAAAGAACTAAATATTTTGCCCAAGGCAAAGTTTTTGTTATTTTGTAATCCGAAATAATCTTCTGGAATTCTCTACCGCCAGTAAAGCCGCTTTTTCCGTGGAAATACCTTTGAGTTCCGCAATTTTATTTATAACTTGATTAACATATAAAGGTTCGTTGCGTTTTCCCCGATAGGGTTCCGGGGTGAGATAAGGGCAATCTGTTTCTACCACAAACCTGTCCTCGGGAATATTGGTTGCCACTTCTACAGTCTTACGGTTATTTTTAAATGTCAGTGGTCCTGAAAAAGATAAGTAAAATCCCAAAGACAGCAGTTCTTTGGCCATCTCCCAGGAGCCTGAAAAAGAATGAAACACTCCTCCTGCCTGAGGAGGATGTTTCTTTAAAATTTGAAGAATATCACCGTGTGCATCTCTGTCATGAATAACGACCGGTAAACCCATTTCATCGGCCAGCTCCAATTGACGAATAAAAACTTGACGCTGAACATCTCTGGGAGATAAGTTCCGGTAATAATCAAGTCCTATTTCCCCCCAAGCGACCACTTTGGGGTTTTGGGCCAGCCTGCTTAAATTAGTCCAGGTTTCTTCATTACAGTTCTTAGCTTCATGAGGATGTACCCCTACCGAAGCATAAATAAACGGATATTTTGCAGCCAAACTAACTGCCTGGCGGGAAGTAGCCTCTGAATCTCCAATATTGATAATGGTCGTAACTCCGCCTTGCCTGGCTCTTTCTATAACTTCATCCCGGTCAACATCGAACTGCCTGTCATTCAGGTGAGCATGGGTATCCCAAATCATTTTACCTGTGCCCCCGTAGGAATATCTTTGGTCAAGGATAGAACCTCGAGTTGATCCCCTTGGGATGCGGCCAATATCATTCCTTGAGAAACAATCCCCCGCAGCTTGGCCGGTTTCAAGTTGGCCACAAGAATTACTTTTTTACCCACTAATTCTTCCGGTGCATAATGCTGGGCTATACCGGAAACAACAGTTCTTACCTCCTGGCCCATTTCCACTTCAAGCTTAAGAAGTTTATCGGTTTTTTCTACTTTTTCTGCTTTTAATACTTTCACAACTCTTAAATCCAGCTTGGCAAACTCTTCGATAGTTATTTCTTCCTTGATCTCGGCAATAGACTTGGATTTTTCCTTCTCTGCATCGGCGTGAGCGGATTTTTCATTCTCCTGCTCTGCAGGTTTTTCTGCCATTAGGGCCGTTACATCAATTCTGGGGAAAATGGGTTCTCCCTTTTGCACCGCAGTACCGGGCTGCAGTACTCCCCATTGATCGGTTTGCTCCCAATCAGTAAAAAGATCCAAGTTGCCTAATAACGGCTTTATTTTTTTCGGGACACCCGGCATAAAAGGAGCGGTAAAAATCCCTAATATTCTTACGCATTCAGCCAGCGTATAGAGTACAGTATTGAGTCTGTCCTTACTCCCAGGGTCTTTAGCAAGATTCCAAGGTGCGGTCTCATCCACATACTTATTGCAGCGGCCGACAAATTGCCAGACGGCCTCTAAAGCAGCGGCCGGGTCACAGGCCAGCATTTTCTCTTCAACGGTCTGTTTTACCTTGCTGCTAAGTTCTTTCAATTCCTTTTCCAAGTCAGTAGACGGCCC
The DNA here is from genome assembly GCA_012523535.1 of Peptococcaceae bacterium. Lineage (GTDB taxonomy): Bacteria > Bacillota > Desulfitobacteriia > Desulfitobacteriales > Syntrophobotulaceae > JAAYMU01. Next base: position 1,927 of record JAAYII010000247.1, on the reverse strand, counting down.
CGGAGCGGGAATATTGCCGCCATTGTATTTAACTATCATAGCCAAGGTTCTGGACACAAAGTTTCCGAGGTCATTGGCTAAATCGCTGTTCAGTTTCTCTACCAAATCATCTTCGGAGTAATAGCCGTCTACACCCCACTGCATTTCTCTTAATAAAAAATAACGAATCGGATCGGAACCGTACCTGCGAATCAATTCAAAAGCGTCCTGGACGTTGCCGCGTGATTTGGAAATTTTCCCGCCTTCCCTGGATAAAAACCAGCCATGGCCGAAAACCTTTTTCGGAAGAGGAATACCCAAAGCCATAAGTGTTATGGGCCAAATAACAGCATGAAAGCGAACAATATCTTTTCCCATTAAATGTACATCCGCCGGCCAGTATTTTATAAATTTTTCTCCATCAGGATAGCCAAGAGCCGAAATATAGTTAATTAAAGCATCCAACCAGACATAGACAACATGTTTGGGATCAAAAGGTACTTTAATACCCCATTGAAAAGTAGTACGTGACACACAAAGGTCCTCAAGCCCGCCTTCAATAAACTTAATCATTTCATTCCTCCGGGAAGCGGGCTGGATAAAATCCGGATTATCTTTAATATGTTGCAGAAGTCGATCCTGATATTTCGACAATTTAAAGAAATAGCTTTCTTCCTTTAATAATTCCACCTCACGCCAACAGTCAGGATTGGGGCACTTGCCGTCAACTAACTTATTTTGCGTCCAGAATGTTTCACAGGGTGTACAGTACCAACCTTCATATTCGGATTTATATATATCACCCTTATCATAAAGGCGGTTAAAGATGGCCTGAACTACCTTTTCATGCCGTTTTTCCGTTGTTCTGATAAAATCATCATTAGAAATGTCAAGTAACCGCCAAAGCTCTCTAAATTTGTCCACAATACCATCCACATAACTCTGAGGATCCATATTACAGCCCTCAGCTGTTCTGACAATTTTTTGAGCATTTTCATCTGTGCCCGTAAGGAAAAAAACATCATCTCCCTTCATTCTGCGCAGACGAGCCATTGCATCAGCCGCAATCGTGGTATATGCGGTGCCGATATGTGGACTGGAATTAGGATAGTAAATCGGTGTAGTAATATAATATTTCATAAGGTACAACTCCTTTTACACATTCCATGATCATTATTAAGGTTTTCAGAGGACAATGAATTCATACCTAAATTTACCCATTTATACTGTTCAATTTATAAACAAAATATAAAGATATTATATCCTTATATCATTGCTCATAATTCAGTAATAAGTATCACTTCATTTAATATAGGAAAAAGAATTGATTATTGTCAAGTTTTCGGCAATATTTTCTTTGTTTGGTTATAGAATCATTGTCAAGTTACAATAAAATCCTTATAACAGTAACAATAAATTTCCTATGGCTTATCCTATTGACTTTTTAAGGTATTATTGGTAACATAAGGATGCAAGATATTGTCGAAATATGTTGGAGAAAGGAGTATTGGCTTGAAATCTACAGGAATCGTTAGAAAAGTCGATGAGTTAGGACGCGTTGTTTTACCGATCGAATTGCGTAGAACTCTTGGAATTGACGAAAAAGACGCTCTGGAGATATACGTGGATGAGGATAAAATTATCCTTAAGAAATATGAGCCTGCTTGTGTCTTTTGTGGAAACGCTTCAAATGTCCAACTCTTCCATGGCAAGAATGTATGCCAGAACTGCGCCGCAGCAATGGCAGAAATTGCTGCAACTAAAGAAGCTAAAATTAGCTAACATCCATTATTAATTGTTTTTGACGGAAGGGATATATATCCCTTCCGTCTTTTGGTTCTATAATAAATGTTGGGGTAAGCAGCAGGAAAAAAATAGAGCATAAGCGAAAACCTACCGAGTAAATAAACCCACAATCATTTACAGGAGGTTTTGCTTATGCTTAATT
>JAAYII010000246.1 GCA_012523535.1 Peptococcaceae bacterium | reverse complement strand
GGTCAAAAAGCAAAGATTCATAGGCTTTGCTGTATTTTTTAATCTCCATATATTAACCACCTATTTAAGGTTTCCTTTCTTCTTACTATACACATGAGAAACCCGTATTTTCAACTTATTTGGGATTTATTTGGAATTATTGCTAAATATCAAGCTCCACTGCATTCTCAATTAACTTTTCATCAGCCAGGTCAATTGTTCCTAATGTTATTTCTTTATTTCCTTTATTAGGTATGCTCTCAGCCTCTCCAAATCATCTTCCGGAAGTTCATGCTGTTCTCCTTCATACCATATCTTCATAGCAAGCTCCGGCAAATACTTCAAATCATCAGGAACCCGATCGAGCATCCATAATCCTGCGTCGTATTTGGATAATATTCCCTTTGTTTCCTTGAAAGACAATATTCTTCCTAGTATAAGGATATTGCTTGCAATGTATCTCGGCGCGTAAGCATGAAAATTATAATTGTCTATATCTGCGCTTATTGCTTCCCAGAAATCCTCATCGGAAATATCGGAAAAGACCTCCTTAATTTCGCGGCCGTACAAAACAATTCCACACTGACAAATTAATTTAATATAGCTCGTAACATCCGCATCGGGGAATTCATCATCAACAACGCAACATTCCGCACTTGGATCAGATAATCTTTTAAGATAGGCGCTTCTCCACGAATCACTATAATGAAATACGCAGTTACCGGGTGTTTTCCATGGTTTAACATCATCCAAACGGACTGCTGACATTTCCAGAGGGCAAGGCTTACCGTCAATTTCAATTATAACCTTGGCAATAGCTAATTTTGTCGGGATATCCAAAGAATCCTCAACCACTGCCAAAATATCGATATCACTCGATTGAGGCAAAAAAGCCTTAAGGGCAATTGAACCATGAAGGTACACACCGACTAATTCATTGCCTAAATGCTTTTTCCAGATGTTTACGCACTTATTTATCTGGGCAACTATCTCAGACGGTAAATTATCAAACCCGACTAGGTTTCTCATTTTCTTTGTCCCTTCATTCCGCATCTTTATAGGACCCAATTCCTCCCCTCATTTCCGTCACCGATAAAATCTCCGGGAGTCATAAACAAAACTTACTATGGAATTATATTTAATTGTATCTGTTATACTCTCGTTGGCATGCCTTTAAAGATATTTTAGAATATATTTGAGTATTTCTAAAATCATCATGGCCAAACAATACTTTGAGATTATTTTAACAAGCAATTACTGTGATTATTTTAATATGTAAGGACAGTAATAACGATAATCAAGATGCAAATTCGAAACCTGATTTAAGGAGGCATGTATATGTGGCTGATATTGGGTGTTGCTTCAATTTTCTTTGCGGTTATGAATATAGTCCGGACACTTCAAAACAAGGACGCCAAATGGTTTGCATTTGTGAGCCTGGCACTGACTGCGCTCACTTTGTGCGCTTTTTATTCCGATGGTGCAATCAGAGTTGTTAATGAAGACTGGGGCGGATTAATGGATATAATGCCCACAATGAGTAAGGCATTATGGGTATGCACAATAGTTTCCATTGCCATAAACTCCATTCCTTTGTTTAGGGAGAAGAAACTATAAAGAAAAGACTGAAGCTGGGGTTCCCTCAAACTTTGCCTAATAGCCGGCAAACTTGTATAATAGTATGATTATAAACCTGCACATAGGAAGCATACCTGAACCAGACAATTGATATAGTGGTCTTAAAAAAATATAAGAGAGTGATGTTTAGTACAACCCATCACTCTTTTTTATACCTTATATTATTTAATTACCGCGGAGGATACCAAATAGTGTTATCCAACTATTCTTATAGCGTTCTCTTTAATTTTATTAATCGTTTCGATGATTTTCTTTTGTTTTGAGCTGTCAAATAACTTTATCAAACTTTGCGGTTTATCAAAGGGTGGTCTCATCAGGTCGGCAGGATTGTCAATATAGCCGTTCTGGACAATGTAATCGATAACCTTTTTCACAAAAACAATCTGCGCTTGATTCAGGGATTGGTCATTGATGAACTCCGAGAAGGCCGCACAGGCCGCTTCATACTCCATCTTGACAATTTTACGGACAAGCAAGCCAAAAGGCGTATCCTGAAATTCACGTTGATAGTCTTCTTTGGTGCCCAGCTCGCCGGTGAAAATATGCTCTAAGGTTTGGTAGTCCATTGCTGTTAGAGGAATATTATGGCGCAGTTTATAAATAGCAACCTGGTCACGATTATTCTCAATATAGCGGTTAACCTTTTGTCTATAATCCTCAAAGTCATAAGCAGGGCCTAATTCATCTCCTTCTTTGACCGTTAGAACTTCATCTGTAAGGTTGGTATATATAGTCCTGCTACTGCCGTCATCCACAATAAACTTCATTAGATCCCGAAGCTCCAAACGAATTCTTTCGAAATCCAGAATACCGGCACTTTCCCAGAATTCATCTGTCCCGATATCATTAATTAAGGCTATTTTGTCCCGAACTTGCGGAATAGTGGTCCTCTTAGAAAGTTCAAGGCATGTTTTTTCCAATTGACTTTTACTTCTCTTGAACTGAGCCTTCTTAGCCTCGATTTGAGCAAGCATTAGTCCGTACATAAAATTATCAAAACTCTTGGCCTGTTCATCGGTCTCCTCCATATATACTAATGGAGCTAGGTTGGTATTAAGGTCATGAACATCAGAGCTGCTTAAGTATACGAATGAACTCTTATCTTTAAACTTTAAAATGTACTGCAATTTTAGTTTCACAGCTATAAGTTCTGTATTCAAAGCATTTATTTGCCCCACTACCGTGTCAATTAATTCTGTGCGCATCTTTTGATAGGGTTCATCCATATAAGCGGCTTCTTGGAGTGCTTGAATTAAGCGCACACGTTTAGAAAAGATTGCTTCGGTAAGGCTCTGGGTTACCGAGGGTTCAATGCCGTCCTTATTGACCCGGAAGAACTCAAAGTTCCCCAGATAGTCAAAAATAAGGAAATGGGTTTTATGCTGCCCTTCCCCAAAAAGATTGGGACAAAGGCGGGTTCCCCGGCCAATCATTTGCCAAAACTTGGTTTTGGAGCGGACATATTTAAAGAAAACCAGATTGACAACCTCCGGCACATCGATTCCCGTCTCCAGCATGTCTACAGAAACTGCGATATGGGGTTCTTTATCGGGAACTTTAAAATCTTGAATGATGGTTTGGGCATAGGCATCGTCACAAACCACCCGTTTGGCAAAACTGCCTTTATATTGGGGATAGAGCTTGTTAAAACGTTCCACAATGTATTCGGCATGACGTTTGTTTTGAGCAAAGATTAATCGAGTAATTAAAAAAATAATCCCTGATGCACCTCACGAAGTATTGTTGGTATT
>JAAYII010000245.1 GCA_012523535.1 Peptococcaceae bacterium | reverse complement strand
GATGAAGGCCATCCAAAAAGAGCTGGGCGATAAAGATGAAAAGCAAGCCGAGATAGATGAATATAAAGAAAAAATCGAAAAAGCCCGCTTAACCAAAGAGGCCAAGGAAAGAGCGCTTAAAGAATTGGATCGCCTGGATAAAATGCCTCCCGCCTCCGCTGAAGGCACAGTCATTCGCACCTATTTGGATTGGATTTTAGCCCTGCCCTGGACTAAAGAGAGCAAAGATGTAATTGATATTCCCAAAGCAGAGGCTATATTGGAAGAGGACCATTATGGTTTGGAAAAGGTCAAAGAAAGAATTTTGGAGTTTCTTGCTATTCGTAAATTGGCTAAGGAACTGCGCAGTCCCATCCTCTGTTTTATCGGGCCTCCGGGCGTTGGCAAAACTTCGCTGGCAAAATCCATTGCCAGGGCCATGGACCGGAAGTTTGTGAGAATGTCCTTGGGCGGAGTGCGAGATGAAGCCGAAATCCGGGGGCACCGCAGAACATATATCGGGGCTTTGCCGGGCAGGGTTATTCAGGGCATTCGCAAAGCCGGAACCAAAAACCCGGTCTTTCTCTTCGATGAGATCGACAAATTGGCTTCCGATTTTAGGGGAGATCCGGCTTCCGCCCTGCTGGAGGTATTGGATCCGGAGCAGAATTGCAACTTTTCCGATCATTACCTGGAAATTCCTTTCGATTTGTCCAAGGTGTTGTTTATTATGACGGCCAATTATGCGGAAAATATCCCACGGCCCCTTTACGACAGGATGGAGATTATCCATATCAGCGGCTATACCGAAGATGAAAAAGTCAACATAGGCTTAAGGCATCTTTTGCCGAAACAAATGAAGTTCCACGGTTTGACTGAGGATGACGTTAAACTGGATAAAGAAGGGATTTTAAAAATTATCCGTGGCTATACCAGAGAATCCGGGGTCCGCAATCTGGAAAGAGAAATTGCCAATGTCCTGCGCAAAGTTGCGGTGAGCATTGTCAAAGAAGAATGGCAGCCCAGGACCCTGACGCCCGAAGATATAGAGAACATGCTGGGTGCTCCGCGCTTTCATTATGAAAAAATAAAGCCGGAACCGGAAATCGGAGCGGCCGTGGGTTTGGCTTACACGGAAGTAGGTGGGGATGTTCTAACTATCGAGGTAACCCCCTTAGCTGGCAAAGGCAAACTGATTCTAACCGGGAAACTGGGCGATGTTATGAAAGAATCGGCCCAGGCAGGGCTTACCTTTGTCCGCTCCCATGCTGCGGAATTGGGAATCGATGAAAACTTCTATGAACATGTTGATCTGCATATCCATGTTCCTGAAGGTGCGGTACCCAAGGACGGACCTTCAGCGGGGATTACCATGGCAACCGCTATGGCCTCCGCCTTGGCTAAAAGAGGAGTGCGGCAGGACGTGGCTATGACAGGAGAGATTACCTTAAGAGGAAATGTTCTACCCATCGGGGGGGTTAAAGAAAAGGTATTGGCCGCCCATCGAGCGGGGATTAAAACAATTATCCTGCCTGAAAGGAATCGCAAAGATCTGGAAGAGATTCCCGATGATATACGTAGGGAATTGGAATTCAAGTTTGTAAAGAAAATGGAAGAGGTGGTAGAAATCGCACTTCTTCCGGTCTCCCAGCCGGATCCGTTTTTACCGGGAGTAGCGGTTTATAACGAGTTCGAGCATACGGATACAAGGCCATTATAGCGAGGTGGGGAATTTGCACCTGCGTAAAGTTGAATTCCTCATCTCGGCGGTCACGCCCGAACAATACCCCGAGGGCAATAAGCCGGAACTGGCCGTTTCCGGCCGTTCCAATGTGGGAAAATCTTCTCTAATCAATAAGCTGACCAACCGGAAAAATTTGGCCAAAGTCGGCAAGACTCCGGGCAAAACCCAAACCATAAACTTTTTCAATATTGACGATGAATGGTATTTGGTTGACTTACCCGGTTATGGTTATGCCAAAGTATCCCGGCGGACCAAAGCCCAATGGGGAAAAATGATGGATACCTACTTCCGGGTTCGTGAAAATCTTAAAGGGGTAATCCAGCTGGTGGACATCCGGCACAAGCCCACGGAGGATGACCGGATGATGGTCAATATGCTTTGGCAATGCCAAATTCCTTTTTTGTTGGTGGCCACCAAAGCGGACAAGGTAGCCCGCGGGCAACGTCCCAAATATCAGAAAATCATTGCCGAGACTTTAGGTTTAAAGAGTTGGCAGGAGATTATTCCTTTTTCCTCGGAAGACGGGACCGGCATGGAGGATTTGGAGGAAGCCGTTAACCATATCATTTATGAGAAAAATTAATATTGCTTAATTCGGCGCAAAGAATACCCACCAGAACCAGGGCTGCTCCGACATAGCCTCTTATAGACAGTACTTCTCCCGCTAGCAGATAGGCAAATATGGCGGAAAATACCGGTTCGGTGGCAAAGATAATGGCAGTATGGGTTGGAGAGGTAAACTGCTGCATTTTACTTTGGACTAAATAGGCAAAGGATGTACAGATCAGAGCTGTTAGAATCAGGCCGAACCAAACATAACCGGAGAATACATAATGCGGTTGGGGAATAATGAGGGTGCATAGGCCGCTTAAGACTGATACCGTGAGTATTTGGAAAGCCGCCAGTACCGCGGCATTGACTTCAGGAGCAAAACGGGCTACTAAAATGATTTGCAGAGCGTAACAAAAGGCGCAGATCAAAACGATAGGATCCCCCGCATTGACCGTAAACCCGTCTTGGATGGACATTAAAGCCAAGCCTAAGACCGAGCATATAATACCGTAACACAAGGTCTTAGGTGGAAGTTTTTTATGGTAAATGGCCAAAAGTATGGGAACAATAACCACATTCAAACCTGTTATAAATCCGGCATTGGAGGCAGTGGTATACTGAAGGCCAATGGTTTGGGTGGCATAACCTAAAAAGAGAAAAAATCCGGCCAAGGCTCCCTTGCCTATTGTGGGTAGATTAATGTGGCGCCGATGCAGCCAGAGAAGAGGCAGCAGGGAAAGAAAAGCCAAGGCAAAACGTCCGCAGAGAAAAGGAAAAGGGGGAAGATCTTGAATGGCCGTTTTCACTACAATAAACGTGGATCCCCAACCCAGAGCTACAAGGAGCAGGGAAATATCAGCTATAAAGGGAGAGATTTTTCCGGGTGATGTTTGTTGCTGCATTGTCTCCTCCGGGAATAAAGATTGTTAGATGATAGTATATTTAGATGGTATAGAATAATGGTATATTTTTGGATAAATGGTATACTAATAGAAAATACCGCCGGAGCTTTTTTTTGTCAAGTAAAGAGGCCGGCGGTTTTTGTTTGGAAAATTAATCCAAAAAAATTGTTCCCAACTGTATAAAACAGGAATAAATCTTCCTATTTGTAAAATATATTAGAAGTAAAAATAAAGAAAAGGGAAAGAGTAGGGTGATTGGAAGATGGGAACTGCTGTCCTGAGAGGAATTACAACCGGTCTGCTGGTAACGGTCCTGACTCTTTTAGCTGTTTTGGGCTCGTCTATGGCCGGGATCGATAAAGGCATAATTGCTTATCTGGTGGATTTCGGCCTGCTCTTGAGCTGTTTGGCTGCGGGCTACCGGGCAAGCAGTTATTCCGGAAGAATCCTGCCCGGAGGACTGGCGGCCGGTGGGTATGCGGTCGTGGGGATTTTGCTTCTGGCTCTTTATTTTTCCATTGATTCTTTAGGGACGCTCAAAATTATTTCCGAGGGCACAGGTTTAGGTTTACTGGCGGGAGTTTTAGGAGCCGGAATTTTAAGCTCCGAACGCAAGTCTTATTACGAACACCTGGAACCGGTGTCATACTACCCTAGGG
>JAAYII010000244.1 GCA_012523535.1 Peptococcaceae bacterium | reverse complement strand
CGTTGGAAAGCTGTATCAAAGCTTTGACCAGACCGGAGCCATAAGTCTTCTCCCCTACAATAACAGCTTGCTCGTAATCTTTAAGGGCGGCGGCCGTTATCTCCGAAGAGCTGGCCGTATAACGATTGGCCAACAGGATAACTGGGCCTTTCAAGGTAAAATCCTGCTTGGCAGCCCGGTAAGCCAAGGCCGGCGGGTTGCGATCCTCAGCGATGAGAGCCGTTTTGCCGTTAAGGAAATAGCCTAAAAGATCCAAAGCAGCCTGGGTATAACCGCCTCCGTTATTCCGCAAATCGATAATCCAGCAGTCCGCACCTTTATCCTGCAGGGATTTGACAGTCTGCCCAAATTCCCTGGCAGTATCTTCACCGAAAGAATAAATTAGAATATAGCCGATATGACCCTCCAAGAGCCGGCTCTCTACCGTCGGCAAGGTAATTTCCATGCGTTCCAGAGTAAAGTTCAAAACCTGCTTTCCTCTCTTTACCTTGACCGACACCTTGCTTCCCGCCGGTCCTTGAAGCTTGCTGGTGCAATACTCGGCCGACTTCCCGGCAAATGAATCCCCGCCGCCGGCGATAATAATGTCGCCCACCTGAATACCGGCTTTGTCCGCCCCGTAGCCTTTAAAAACATTAGTGACCAGCACGCCCTCGGCCACCATTTGCAACTCAATACCTATACCTGTATAATGCCTGTTCAGACTGTCCGTGAATTGCTCATATTCTTCCTTGGTAAAATACTCGGTATTGACATCCCCCAACCTGTCCAGCATCTCTTTAATAGTTTTCGCCTGGAGAACATCGTCGGCCACCGGATCCACATAATAGGCATTCAGATATTCCCTGACCTCCGGCAGCATATCGTCCCCGGCGGCAGATGCCTGCAAGGGAACTGCAATCAAGCTTAAGAGCAAAATAAAAATAATTATTCCGATTTGCGGATAACGTTTTAAGGCTTTCATTCTTCTCCTCCTCAATTAGCTTGCGCTTAAAGTATTCAACAATAAATCCTGCATTCCTCTAAAAGCATATAAATTAAGTAAAAATTGCATAATGCAGAGTTTTCCTATAATATAAATTTATATAATATAAACTGGAAGATTATAAATTATAAGACAGAAATCCAATAAATGAACATAGTTCCAGTGAGCGACACAGATCCGGCATATAACATAAAAATTTTAGTTAATAACTATAAATCCTGTTAGAAACAGCAAGAAATTCGAGATAAAGCGAGGATATTATCCCATGTTAAGCTTGGCGGAGTACTCCAAAAGAATATTTATCGCTGTAGTGATCATCATTGCCACCATAGCCGTTCCCTATTTAATATATAAGGTCTTCCCGCACCTTATTCCTTTCATCCTGGCCTATTTTACCGCCCTGCTCATTGACCCGCTGAGCGTTTTCCTGATGAAAAAATGCAAGTTTAAAAAGACCCCGGCCAAGACGGTCACTTTCATCGTGTTCCTGGCTGTTATTGCTTTGCTCAGCTATTTGATTATCAATAAAATATACGTCCAGCTTCTTGATTTCTTATCTCTGATCCAGAACAATGCGCCTTTAATCCAGTTATGGATCATGGATACCACCAAAAGCATCCAGGATGCCTTAAACATGCTTCCCTATAATGCCGGAGCCCAGATCAACAACATGATCACCGAATATATCAGCCAGCTTTCCAACCTCAACATAGTATCCAAACTGATCGGCTTAACATACAGTGTTTCAACCGCCATCCCCAATTTCTTTTTCCAACTCATAATTTACCTGGTTTCTGTTTTTCTTTTCAGTATTCAATTGGAAAACATTCACGAAAGGTTTTACTCCTTCTTTAAAGAATCTTCCCGGCGCAAAGT
>JAAYII010000243.1 GCA_012523535.1 Peptococcaceae bacterium | reverse complement strand
TCCTGGATGTTATCGTAGCTCAGTTCTTTATGCTCTTTATTGCTCATGAATTGTTTGAAGAATTAGGGTTTAAAAAAGGAGATCACTGGCCCAAAATCGTAATCGTAGGCTTATCCTTTTCTGTAATCATTGCTTTTGCCATGACCCCAATCTGTCATACTCTGCCCATTTTATGGATGGGTATTTTAAGCGGTATGACCGGCGAGCCGGTAAACTTCTTCTCCTACATGCTGGTTGGTATTCCCGTCGGTTTTATTATCTGGCTGATCATGTTCTTCTGGTTCCGCTATGTGGTTAAGCCCGATATTTCCCAGTTTGAAAAAGTCAACTTTGATTTCCTGGACAGCAAAAAGCCGGGACCTATGGATAAAAGAGAAAAATGGGTTGCCACCGTTTGTCTTCTCTTAGTAATCGCTTGGATTATTCCCGGAATTCTTTCCTTTATCGCTCCCCAATCAGCAATTGTTGCTTTCATGGATAGAATTACAGTGACGACTCCGCTATTGCTGGCCATAGTTATCTTGGCTGTCGTCCGTCCCGGCGGCGAACCCCTTCTGGATTTAAAAGAAGCTTTTGCCAATATATCCTGGACCCCTGTTGTTCTGCTGGCCGGTATTATGATGATTGCCGGCTCTATGGGTGAAGCCACCACAGGTATTCCCGACTGGATCGCCCAGAATATCGTACCTCTGGCCTCCGGTATGAGCCCCTTCCTAACAATAGCAATCATTTGTATCCTGTCTATAATTCTCACCAATATAGCCAACAACGTGCCGGTCGGTATTATCTTTGTAACTGTCGGTGTCCCGATGGCTTTGAGCATCGGTCTCAATCCGGTAATTATCGGCATGGCTGTTTGTATTGGGGCCAATTTGGCTTTCACTATTCCTCCTGCCTTTGTTCCGGTGGGCGTTGCTTACTCAGATCCTTATTGCGCTCCGGGCACAGTATTCCGCAATGGCGTATTTATGACCATTGTCTCCTGTATTGTGACAGCAATCCTTGTTTATCCGCTTAGCCTACTGTTCTTCTAATACTCAAAAGCTTGCAATTCCAGTATTTGATCCCTTTTCTTATAACTCGAAAAGCATATTGGCGAATATTTATAATTCGCCTATATGCTTGTTTTTTAGAACAAAATGTCAGGGACATTTAGGGACATGTATTAATGGAAAATATGAGTTATGTTAAAAAGATTCGGAAGTAAATGAAGCAAATGAAGTATATTAATAATTAAAACCTTGAGAAAGGAATGTTACTTATGTTAGTTTTTAAAAATGCTCTTTTGATAGACGGGACCGGACAAAGCCCTTGTGAAGGGATTACTGTCATCATAGAAGGAAAAAAGATCACTCAAGTCGGTAAAGATCTTCCCATTCCGGAAGGCGCTCAGGTAATCGATCTTAAAGGCCAAGTACTGCTTCCCGGTTTTTCCGATGCCCATACCCATATCGGCGGCAGTGACAGATTAGACCGCCCCGGACTGAGCGGACGCTTCGACAGTTACGATTATGCCCAAAATAGGGAAGCCGCGTTGCAATGGGGTGTTACCACTGTCCGCAGCGCCGGAGATTTTACCCCGGAAATCTTAGAATTCCGCGATGAAGTAAATCAAGGAAAGATCCGCTCCCCGCGCATTATAGCCTGCGGGCGCTTTATTCAGGCTCAAGACGGGCATCCGGGATACACCGTATTTGCAGCCGATCAAAACATCCTGGATAATGCCATGGTCCTGGTAAATGAACAGACCGATATCGAAGCGGAAGTGAAAAAACTGGTTGACGCCGGAGTGGATTTTATTAAAACTTTTATTTCCGATGATAATAAAATGGACTATCCCAATTCTGTCCCCCGCCTCTCCAATGAACAGTTAAAACGAATTGCCGATACCGCCCATAAATATGGCAAACGCCTGGCGATCCATGTGGATGATTTGAAGGATATGGCTGATGCCGTAACAATCGGGGCCGATACGATTGAACATACCATCAATGTCGGCAGTACTTACCACGAACTCACGGATGATTTGTTAAAGGCTTTAACCAGTCGTGAAGTTTGGGTTGTCCCATCAATGATCGCCACTAAAAATCATGATGTCATGCCCAATATTCCACCGGTTTACGATAAACTGAAAGAGGTCATAAGAAAATTTATCCAAGCCGGTGTTAAAATCGGTGTGGGTTGCGATTCAGGCATTCCTTTTGTTCCCTATGGCGAATGTGTCCACCTGGAAATGGAGCTCTTAACTGAAGTCGGCATGTCCCCCTTGGCCGCCATCACAGCCGCTACAGGCGGGAACGCCAAAATGTTTGGACAAGATCATATTTTCGGCACCGTCGAGCCCGGCAAAGCAGCAGATCTAGTAATACTTGGTTCCAACCCGCTCCAGGATATAAAAAATACCCGGGACATCAAAATGGTTCTCCGGGACGGAAGGATTGTTGTTGACAATCTCCTAAGCTAAAGCCAAATTGCTTTTTATTCTATACGGTTTACAAC
>JAAYII010000242.1 GCA_012523535.1 Peptococcaceae bacterium | reverse complement strand
GGTTGATCCTGCCGATTATAATAGCCGTATCCCAAGCGGGTTCTTTTTCGTCCATAGCGGAGCAAAATTTAATAAGTCTCTGCTCCAGTTCTTTTTTGCTCACGTAACTTTTTTCATTAATGTTGGTCTCCGTATGTTTCAGAATATATCCTCCCCTTTTTACAGCTTGTGATCCATTAAGTCAACATATCATTTTCATCTATAGTGATAACACAATTGTAATAAGGGTGTAATTTTTGAACTTCGTGATTAATGTCTTGGACAAGTTTTTTCTTTTCTTCTTTTTTTAAACCTTTGGGGATTACGATATCAAAAACCAGGTTTTCTTTTTCCCCTTTTCCTACTATCCTCAAATCATGGAAAGAAAGGACGGCCGGGAATTTTTCCAGGATCCGGCCCAGTTCGTCCTGCATCCTGCTCAATTCTGCGGAATCCAAGTTCAAAGGGTCTAAATGAATGGTAAGCAATAAATCCAGCTCTTCAGCCACATGTCGCTCAATTTCGTCAATATACTCATGCATGGCAATTATATCTTGATCCGCAGGCAGTTCGACATGAATTGAGGCCATATATTTCCCCGGACCGTAACTGTGAACAATTAAATCATGAATACCGGCCACTTTTTCATAGCTTAAAATTCTTTCTTTGATTTTTGTGATCAGATTATTATCCGGCACTTCACCAAGCAACGGGCTGATCGTTTCTTTAGCCAGGGAAACCCCAGTGAATAAAATAATGCCAGCTACTATAATTCCGGCATAGGCATCAAGCGGAAACTTGGTAAACAAAGAAGAGACCAGAGAAATCCCAATGCAGCCCATGGCAATCATGTCAGTAAAACTGTCATATGAAGTAGCCAGCAATGCTTGAGAATCTATGGCTTTGGCCAAAAAACGGTTAAAAAGGAAAAGCCATAACTTAATAAGAATCGACAGGAGCAAAACAAATAAAGCCGGCCAACTGAAAATCACTTCTACAGGATTGAATATCCTGCTTATTGAGGATTTCAACAGTTCATAGCCAACGAGGATAATAAAAAAGGCTACAATTAAACCTGCGATATACTCAATACGTCCATGGCCAAAGGGATGTTCTTTATCTGCAGGCTTGCCCGCCAATTTAAACCCGATAATTGTTATTATGGAAGATGTGGCATCGGATAAATTATTGATGGCATCTCCTATGAAAGCGATACTGTTGATGATTAGACCGGTGACTAATTTAACGACAAATAGGAGAAAATTGGCCAATATACCTATTATGCCGCTTAAAAAACCATATCTGTCTCGGACCTCGGATAAATCTGTCCGCTCGTAATTTTTTATTAATTTGCGAACCAAAAACTTACTTAGCGTGATAATACACCTCGTATTGGGAAATCAGAAAGTCAAGGGGTTAAGAGTCTGAATTTGCAAGTGCTTTCTTGACGGATTCGATGGTTAAGCCATATTCCTGCAGTTTGGTTTTTGCCTTTTCCAGATATGCTTCTATCTGTTGTTTATCCATACCCTTCAATTTTTCTACAATTTCATTCAGTACTTGTTCAGCACTTTGAGGTTTCTGTTCCTGTAATTGGGTTGTAAAAAGGGACGGTAATTGTTCCAAAGAAAAATTTTGTGCATAATAGTTTCTTACAAAAAAGATGATTAGTACAATTAAAGCTATAATGACAATACCTTTAACTAACGATTTCAAAAACTTAAAGGCTAAAAGAAGCAGAACAATAGCTATAATAATGCCCGCCAGCATTCCCAATCGAATCCCCCCCTTTTCTATTTATTATAACCCAATATTACTATTATTCTACTTACCCGGCGCCAAAGTTAGAAGGGTTAATTAGGTTGGAAGGGTTAGTATTTTTGTATAAGAGTTAATACTATAAAGGCTAGTTGTAAATAGAATAAGCAAAGGAATATTGTAAAACCCGTTTTTGGCAAACGGGTTTTACAATTCTCAACACCCTCAAACTCTCCGGGAGATTTAAAGGCCAATTATATTTTCCGCCACTATTTTTTCCGGTAATTCACTGGCGCTATCAATGGCAATTGTTCCTTTTACATCTCTTAAAAGGCGGGAAACCGCCATTTCTTCACTATAACCGTAACCGCCATGAACTTGAATGGCATCTAAGCAAGTCTTTAGACCTATCTTATTAACGAACAGTTGGACCATTGAAGCTTCAGTTTCATATTCTTCGCCTTTTTCCACCATTGCTGCTGTATCATATAAGGCCAGCCTGCCGATATGAATATTAGTTGCCATTTCGGCAATCATAGTCTGAATCGCCGGGAATTTGCCAATCGGCCTGCCGAACTGAATTCTTTGTTTGGAATATTCAATCGAGTTTTCCATAGCGGATTGAGCAATACCCAAAGTTTGAGCCGCAAGAGCCAATTTGAACATGGGTTGGAGTTTTTTCACAATTTTCATTCCTTCGTTTTCTTTACCTAACAAATTGGCTGCGGTAACTCTAACATTTTCTAAAGCAATTTCGGCTGTGGGGCAACCGTTTAAGCCCATTTTATCAATCATGCGCACAACACTGAACCCGGGGGTATCGGCATCGACCAGGAAAGCGCTCATTCCATTTTCAACGTTTTCCGGGTTAGTTAGGGCAAATACCACATAAACACCTGCGGCACCGCCATTCATTACAAAATATTTTTTACCGTTAAGGATATAGTCGTCTCCGTCACGAACCGCAACAACTTTGGATTCCCCATAACCTGGATCGGCACAAAATTCGTTAAGAGCATAAGCACCTATTATTTCTCCGGCACACATAGCGGGAAGGTATTGTTCTTTTTGTTCCTTGCTGCCAAAACGATTGATGGCTTCAGCAGCCAGGGAACAATGATTAACCATAATGGAACCAAGTGCTGCACAAGTCCGGGAAATTTCTTCCACGGTTAAAATATAGCTTAAGAATCCGGCGTCCACCCCGCCATACTCTTCGGGGAACAATAAGCCAAAGAAACCTTGTTCAGCAATTTGGTTTACAATCTCTGTGGGGAATTCTCCTGAGGCATCAATTTTTGAAATATGTTCCTGAACATACTCTTCGGCAAACTCTCGGACATTTTGCTGAATGAGTTGTTGTTCTTCTGTTAATGTATAACTCATTTTGGTCCCTCCTATTGACATTGTTAACCACGCTTAGGAGCGCAGCATCTGGCCGGAAATAACAATCCTTTGAACTTGGTTTGTTCCTTCATAGATTTGCTGGATCTTGGCGTCGCGCATTATTTTTTCGACTATAGCATCTTTGGAATAACCGTAATAGCCCATTATTTCCACAGCGTCACAAGCCACTTCCACACAAACATCAGTGCTTAAGGCTTTGGCCATAGCTGCAGTCATGGTATAAGGGATTTCCAGATCTTTTAAGACTTGGCAATGGCGAACCAGTTGTCTTGCTCCTTCCAATTTCATAGCCATATCTGCCAGTTTGAACTGAATGAACTGGTTTTTCGCCAAAGGTTTGCCATTAGCATCGATCCGAGTCTTAACATATTCAACGGCTTCATCTAACGCCCTTTGAGCACCGCCAATTGCTTGAGCAGCAACATTGGGCCGAGCTTTATCCAAAGTTTTCATGGCCATTTTAAAGCCTTCGCCCTCTTTGCCCAGAAGATTGGTAGCCGGTATCCTTACATCTTTAAGAATTATTTCTGTTGTGTTAGAAGCACGGACACCCAGTTTATGTTCTACATTACCAACAATAACTCCGGGGCGATCAGCTTCAACCAGGAAACAACTAAGTTTGTCCTTACTATCCGGATTGGTTACGGCGAAAATAATCAGATAATCGGCTACACCGCCGCCGGTGCAAAAACATTTGGTCCCGTTTAGGATATATTCATCTCCATCTTTTTTAGCGGTTGTTGTACAAGCTGCCGCGTCGCAACCCGCCCCAGGTTCGGTAAGAGCAAAAGCGGCAATTTTGCCCGCTAACAAATCTTTAAAGTATTTTTCCTGGATTTGCTTGTTTCCTCCCAGGAGTACGGGATAAGAGCTTAAATTGTTAGACCCTACCGCTGTCATAACTCCTAAACAAGCATAAGCAAATTCTTCGGTGATAAGCCCCACGGATACAGAATCAAGGCCCGGTCCGCCATATTCGACAGGAGCTATCATGCAACCCCAGCCCATATCAACT
>JAAYII010000241.1 GCA_012523535.1 Peptococcaceae bacterium | reverse complement strand
GTTATGGCCGAGCCCGGCAGAGCAGAACAATATACCAGAAATATTCCTATGGGAAGACTTGCTAAAACAGAAGAAACTGTTGGCACTTGCATATTCTTGGCCTCACCGGCATCGGATTATGTCACCGGCGCAATGGTATATTGTGACGGCGGGCTGACAGCAATCGGTTAATATAGTATAATACTTATTATGAATTTGAGGGTCTTTACGAGCCTCATTTTCAAAACAATATTTTAAATTTATTAGAGGTGAGTAATAGATGCTCAGAGATGTAGTAATAGTCGATGCCATCCGAACCCCTGTAGGAACCATGGGCGGAACCTTGAAAGATGTGCAACCTGAAGAACTCGGCCGTATAGTAACTAAAGAATTGCTTAACCGCACCAAAATTGATCCGGCTATGATTGATGAGGTCATTCTCGGTCAAGTGAAAATTAGTGCGGATGCTCCCAATATTGCTCGTACAGTCGCTTTATTGGCCGGAATACCGATCGAAGTGCCGTCCTATGTTGTTTCCCGCCAGTGTGGATCCGGTTTGCAGGCTATTATGAACGCCGTACAACAGATTCAATGCGGACTGGCCGATATTATTGTAGCCGGCGGTACCGAGAGTATGAGTAATGCCATCTACTATCTGCGTAAAGCAAGATATGGTTACAAAGCCGGTAATGACGTCTTAGTGGATTCCAACACCGAAAGCCAGTTCAGGTCCCAGCCGGAAGAAATGTTCGGTCACTTTAATATGGGTATGACTGCCGAAAACGTGGCTGAAAAATACAACATCAGTAGGGAAGAGCAGGACCTATTCGGTTTTAACAGCCAGCAAAAAGCTTGGGCTGCAATAAAATCAGGCCGCTTTAAAGAGGAAATTGTTCCCGTTCCCGTTCCACAACGAAAAGGCGACCCGATTATCTTTGATACCGACGAACATCCTCGGGAAACCAGCCTGGAAAAAATGGCCAAATTACCGCCTGTTTTCAAAGAAGGTGGAACGGTTACAGCCGGCAACTCTTCAGGCCGTAACGACGGTGCTGCTGTAGTGTTGGTAATGTCAGCGGAAAAAGCTCAAGAATTAGGATATAAACCCATGGCTATTATCCGCAGCCAGGCTGCGGCCGGTGTCGATCCAAGATACATGGGTATTGCTCCGGTTTATGCTACCCAGAAAGCCCTGGAACGGGCAGGCTTGACTTTGGATCAGATCGGCTTAATAGAACTTAACGAAGCCTTTGCCGCTCAATCTCTGGCTGTAATAAAATTAGCCGGCTTCAATCCGGACATTGTTAATGTCAATGGCGGAGCTATTGCTCTTGGCCATCCTTTGGGAGCCACCGGTGCCAGACTTATGACCACTCTTCTGTATGAAATGAGAAGGCGTAAGGTTAAATATGGCTTGTGCACCTTGTGCATTGCCGGCGGACTTGGCCTAGCAATGGTCGTGGAAGGTTGTTATTAAGGCTAAGAAGAGCACCCGTTTTACCGGGTGCTCTTCTTAACAGCACTATACGTCTTGACAACATCCCAGTATTTGTTTATCATCTATATATATAAATTTTAAGTTTATTTCAAGTATTAATTTCCACAGTACTTGAATTATAAGTGGCTTGAGTACCAAACTAGATCAGTATTTTCAGGCCGAATTGTTGTTTCTCCTCCAAAATATGAGGAGCAATTTTATTATGAAAGGATGGTTCCGTTTGAAAAAAGTTGTTTCAAGAGAAGAAGCTTTGTCCCATATTAAAGAAGGGCAAACAATAATGATCGGCGGTTTCCTAGCTGTTGGCACTCCGGAAACACTGGTGGACGGCATTATCGAAAAACGTATAGGCAATTTAACTGTTATTAATAACGATACCGCTTTTGTGGACAAGGGAACCGGTAAACTTGTCGTTAATAGACTAATTAAGAAGTTTATTGGTTCTCATATCGGCACTAATCCGGAGACAGGTAAACAAATGCATGCCGGCGAACTCGAAGTTGAGCTTATCCCGCAGGGAACCCTCGCTGAAAGAATTCGTTCGGCCGGAGTCGGTTTTGGCGGTTTTCTTACTCCTACCGGCCTGGGCACCGTCGTGGAAAAAGGCAAACAAAAAATCGAAATCAACGGTAAGACCTATTTGCTTGAACTGCCATTACGCGCGGACGTTGCTCTCTTAAAAGCAGCCAAAGCGGATGAGTCCGGAAATCTGATCTACTATCGTGCAGCACGGAACTTTAACCCCCTTATGGCTATGGCAGCGGATCTGGTTATTGTGGAAGCCGATGAAATTGTGCCTAAAGGCAGCCTGGATCCTGACGAAATCGTGACCCCCGGCATTTTTGTCGATATGATTGTTAAAGGTTAGGAGGAGGATACAATGACAGCACCACGCGAGTTAATTGTCAAAAGAGTTGCCCGCTTTTTAAAAGACGGCGATGTTGTTAACCTTGGTATTGGAATGCCCACCCTGGTAGCCAATTATGTACCGGAAGACGTCCATATCGTATTACACTCCGAGAACGGTTTCTTAGGTTTAGGACCCAACCCTAAACCCGGTGAAGAAGACCCGCAAGTTATTAATGCCGGTGGACAACTTGTAACAATCCTTCCCGGCGGATGTTGCTTCGACAGTGCCATGTCTTTTGGAATTATCCGGGGAGGACATGTAAATGTATCTGTTTTAGGGGCCTTGGAAGTAGACGAAGAAGGCAACCTGGCCAACTGGATGGTACCCGGAAAATTAGTACCCGGAATGGGCGGTGCTATGGATTTAGTGGCCGGAGCCAAGACGGTCATTGTTGCCATGGAACATACAACCAAAAACGGTGAGCCCAAAATCCTCAAGAAATGCAGATTGCCTTTAACTGCAGCCAAAGAAGTCAATATTATTGTTACTGAACTTGGCGTTATGGAAGTAACTCCTGAAGGCCTTGTCCTTAAAGAGCTGGCACCGGGAGTAACCGTAGATGAAATTCAATCCAAAACAGAAGCAAAATTAATTATTCCTGAGGTAATTGGTTCGATGGAATAAATATAATTTGTTTCAGGTGGGGTTATCAGCCCCATCTGAGTTTGTTTGATACAGGTAAAATAATTTTTTGTATTCACTTGTGGATTATTGTTACATTATTTATTTTTTGGCGGAGGTGTTTTTATTTATGAAAGAAGTTGTTATTCTTAGCGCTGTACGGACTCCTATCGGCTCCATGGGCGGATCCTTAAAGGATATCCCGGCCAAAGATATGGCTACCCTTGTCATTAAAGAAGCACTCAAGAGAGCTCAAGTAGACCCTCAACAAGTGGATGAGGTTATAATGGGATGTGTTCTCCAAGCCGGTTTAGGCCAAAACGTGGCTCGCCAAGCTGCCATTCAAGCGGGATTGCCGGTTGAAGTTCCTGCCTTAACCATCAACAAGGTCTGCGGTTCAGGTTTGAAAGCCGTTAATTTAGCCGCCCAATCCATTGCTCTTGGAGACGCCGACGTAGTAGTCGCAGGTGGCACAGAAAATATGTCCAGAGCTCCATTCGCTTTAAATAAAGCTCGCTTTGGTTACCGTATGGGCCATGACCAACTTATCGACACCATGATTGTCGACGGCTTGTGGTGCGCCATGAACGATTATCATATGGGCATAACCGCGGAAAACATTGCCGAACGCTGGGGAATCCCCAGGGAAGAACAGGATAAGTTTTCTGCGGCCAGCCAAAACAAAGCAGAAAGAGCTATTAAAGAAAAACGTTTTGCCGATGAAATCGTTCCGGTCGAAATTCCTGTCAAAGGCGGAACCAAAATCTTCGACACTGACGAACACCCAAGAGAAGGTGTTACAGTTGAATCTCTATCCAAGCTTAAACCTGCATTTAAGAAAGACGGAACTGTTACCGCCGGTAACGCTTCCGGTATTAATGACGGAGCCGCAGCTTTAGTTTTAGCCTCCGCCGAGTTTGCGCAGAAATTAGGTCTTAAGCCTATGGCCAGATATGTTGCCGGTGCATCGGCTGGAGTAGATCCCCAAATTATGGGTATAGGTCCGGTTTATGCTACCAGAAAAGCTCTGGCTAAAGCTAATTGGCAATTAAGCGATATTGGTTTAATTGAAGCCAATGAAGCTTTTGCCGCCCAGGCTATTGCAGTTTGCAGGGAACTGGAACTCAATATGGACATTGTTAATGTTAACGGCGGAGCCGTTGCTTTAGGACACCCCATTGGAGCCAGTGGCGCCAGAATCTTGGTTACTCTGCTGCATGAAATGATCAAGAGAGACACGAAAAAAGGTTTGGCTACCCTTTGTATCGGTGGCGGCCAAGGAATAGCAGCCCTGGTGGAAAGATAACACTTATAAAATTCTTAAGCCTTACAATGGGACCCACATAAAATTACCTGGGTTTCCAAATAACTTATAAACAAACAACTCCCCTAATTGGCAAATGATTTGATCAAATAGGGGAGTTTTTTTCCAGCTTAAGAGATTATAAAAGCTATCGTTACAAACAGTTTAAAAATGTAAGGATATCCGTACAGTTGTCAGGATAACCGTACAGCCCAATATTCGGTACATAATAATATGATGTCTTGGATATTCTATGAGAGGATTAAATATACGACAATATTTTAGAACAAGGACAATAAGGTTATATTTAAGCCATTTTTTTATTCTTAACAGCCATATATTTCAATATAAAACCAGCAATAACTTTTTCCTGTTCTAAAATATACCATTGGCATGTTTTTTGCATTAATTTACTAATAAGCGGAAATATCCGCCCAAGGTAATAAGGTATAAAAAATGGAGGTGAATATACAATGGCAGAATTAACCAGTCCAATAGCAGGTAAAATACTGGAAGTTAACGTATCTGTAGGACAGACTGTTACTGAAGACGACGAATTGTTTATCATTGAAGCTATGAAAATGGAAAACCCTGTTTATGGTGATGCCGGTACAGTAAAAGAAATTAAAGTTAAAGTCGGCGACCAAGTTGAAGAAGGCGATGTTCTAGCTATAATTGAATAATTAGACTAACCAGCAGAGTTTCCAGGTATTTTACTAGGCTAACGAGAGGGGGTTAACAACATGGGAAGCCGTGGATATTCTTTGCATCCATACTTCAAGAAAATGCCGGATATCGGTAAGGAATTGACCCGGGTTAATAAAAAGAATGAAGAAGAAATTAAAAATGTGGAAGCAGAGGTAGCCAAAGAGGTCGAAAGAGTTAAGAACTTCGGTAAAGCAACAGACAAAATGAACGAAAAGGGCGAATGGGATGCCTGGCAGCGTATAGAATATTTGGTTGATCCGGGAACCTGGTGCCCATTGCATACTATTTTCGATCCGGCCGACAATGAAGAAGGTCAAACCGGTGTCATCGACGGCTTAGGCAGAATTAATGGTAGGTGGGCTGTAATAATTGCCTCCAACAATAAAGTTATGGCCGGAGCATGGTTGAGCGGACAAGCCGAGAATATTCTTAGAGTAACTGATATGGCCAAAATGCTACACTTGCCTCTAGTATGGATTTTAAACTGCAGTGGCGTAAAACTGATGGAGCAAGAAGCAGTTTATGCCAATCGCAGAGGCGGTGGCACTACATTCTTCCGTCACGCTGAATTGCAGAAACTCGGTATACCGATTATTGTAGGTATTTGGGGAACTAATCCTGCAGGCGGAGGCTATCATGCCATTAGTC
>JAAYII010000240.1 GCA_012523535.1 Peptococcaceae bacterium | reverse complement strand
TTGAAATTCAGACCTATTCCCCCCGGGACAGGGCCGTTCTAAGGGCGGCGAAACAAGACTACGGTGCCTTCTTCTGGGAGGAAATCGCCTATCGCAAAAAATTTGGTTACCCTCCCTTTGCCCATATTATCAGGGTTATGCTTTTCCATACCTTGGAGGACAGGGTGATCAAAGCCGCTCAGGACCTGGCTTACAGTATCAGAGTATCCATTCCGGCTGAAAAAAAGGATGATTATCAAATCCTGGGGCCGGCTCCGGCGGTGTTGCCCAAGCTGAAAAATGAATACAGGTGGCAAGTATTGCTTAAGGGCAAAAATCCCGACTGTCTTAGACAGATAGTCCATGCCGGGGTCAAAATGTTTTGCCATGGTTCTTGCAGTTCCCAAGTTAAAATCAGTATTGAAGTTAATCCGCTCAACTAGCTTAATTGCTTTCAGGTGGTATTGCGGGTATAATTCTATTGATATAGAAATAAAGGGGCGTAAAAAATGGCTGTTTTTCAAGTGGTTAAAGTTGGCGAAAATATTTTAAGAGATAAAGCGATGGAAATAAAAAAGATAAATTCCAATATTCATAAGTTATTGGACAATATGGCGGAGACCATGTATGCGGCCAAGGGAGTGGGACTTGCCGCTCCCCAGATTGGGGTTTCGAAAAGAGCGGTTGTCCTTGATGCCGGGGACGGCCTTATTGAGCTAATAAATCCGGTTATTATTGAAAAATCGGGCAAAGTGGTGGACCGGGAAGGCTGTTTAAGCATTCCCAATGTAACCGGAGATGTGGAACGGGCTAAAAGAGTTGTGGTGGAGGCCTTGGATCGCAATGGCGTATTAAAAAGGTATGAGGCTGAGGATTTATTGGCCAGGATATTTCAGCATGAAATCGATCATTTGGACGGCATCCTCTTTATCGATATTGCTCAAAAGATTTATAAAGATGAGTAAGGATTGGAAGAACAGGTAAAGGATGGAAAGGCCGGTGAATAAAATGAGAATCGTTTTTATGGGCACACCGGATTTTGCCGTGCCTTCCTTGCAAGCGTTGCATGAGGCCGGGCATAATATTGTCGGGGTTTTTACCCAACCGGACAGACCGGCGGGTAGAGGGGGTAAAATAACCGCCAGCCCGGTTAAACTGCTGGCTCAGAAATTGGAACTGCCGGTGTACCAACCCGCTTCAATTAAAGATCCGGCTTCGTTGGAACTGATTAAGCAGTTGGCCCCGGAATGTATTGTGGTTGTGGCCTATGGACAAATTTTGCCCCGGGCCATATTGGAATACCCGCCCTTTGGTTGCGTTAATGTGCATGCCTCATTGTTGCCGGCTTACCGTGGCGCGGCCCCTATTCATTGGGCGGTAATCAACGGGGAATCCAAAACCGGTGTTACGACCATGCTTATGGACGAGGGCTTGGATACCGGAGATATTCTGTTGGCGAAGGAAGTGGCTATTGACGGAAATGCTACAACGGGAGACATACATGACCAATTGATGCTTATTGGGGCCGAACTTTTACTGGATACTTTGCAAGGATTAAAAGAAGGAAAACTGAAAGGCACTCCCCAGCCCGCCGATTTTTCCTATGCTCCTATATTGCAAAGAGAGGATGAAAGGCTTGACTGGTCCTGGGAGGCTGCCAAAATCCATAACCGGATCCGGGGACTGTCCCCTTGGCCCGGAGCCTTTACCACTTTTCGCGGAGAAGAGGTAAAAATTTGGCAAAGCGAGTTAGTGGAAGAAGATGTGTTTCCCGAATTGCTCCCGGGAGAGATTAGCTTGGAACGCAATAAAAGATTTATAGTCGGCACAGGAAAAGGAAAGCTAAAAATCAATACAGTTCAACCGGCGGGGAAGAGGAAAATGTCTGCCTTGGATTTTTATAATGGCCGTAAGATTGCCGCCGGGGAACGGTTTTTATAAAAAATGAATATTTTTTAAGCTTGATTTAAGTTAGAT
>JAAYII010000239.1 GCA_012523535.1 Peptococcaceae bacterium | reverse complement strand
GGTTCGAATCCATCCCTGCCCACCAAATTAAAAACTTCTATAATCGTCGCGGGGTGGAGCAGCGGTAGCTCGTCGGGCTCATAACCCGAAGGTCAGAGGTTCAAATCCTCTCCCCGCAACCAAAAAAATACTTTTAGCCAAAGCTAAAAGTTTTTTTATTGTTGGTTAAAGTTTTCGTTTCCGTAGTACTATTTGGGTTCCTCGGTTATTAAAGATTAAAGCTCCCCACACTATGTCGCTTGCTTGATTTGGGGAGCTTTTAGTTTGGTATTATTCCCGGTAGCCTTTCTCTTTAGCCAACGCCTCCTCCCGGATTTCAGCCCTCATACCTTCTAAAGCCCGGCGGCGGCGTTCATTTTTTTCTTTCAGTTCCTGTCGGGTTTTTTCATTATCCGTTTTCGCCATCATTTCTTCCGCCAGTTCCATATTGCGGATGGTGTGGTTTATATTAAACTGGATTCTATCTACATTGTCCCTGCGATCGTCGGGGTTATGTTTCATGCCCATAGTTCCTCCTTAATTTATTGTGTTTGACTATAACTATTGTTTGGTGAAGCAGCCGGTCTTATACAATAATAAAGGCATATTGCTTATAAATTTATTTCCATATTTTTTGGTTGGCGTGATATAATCTCACAAGAGATAAAAGTAAAGTCGGAAAAGTGAAGAAAAGGTGATAAGGCATGAATATCGGTGCCAGAACAATAAAAACTGCTATTGCAGTGGCTTTAAGCGTTTATATCAGTAGCTTCTTTAATGTTGGCCCTTCAATTTTTGCTGCTGCCTCTTCTGTTGTTTGCATGCAGCAATCAATAGGCAAGGGATTCAAAAACGGTTTGGAACAGATAATCGTCAATTTATTGGCAGTGGCTGTGGCGGTGCTGCTTGGTTTAACCATCCCGATAGATTATTTAAGTATGGCCTTGGCTACTGTGGTAATGATCCTTTTGTGCACTAAAGTATTCAAGGTTCCCAACCAGATTGTTTTGGGCATTATGTCTGCAATCTTTATTTTATCTTCTCCCCATGAGGAATTTTCGGCAAATGCTATTTCCAGGATATTAGCCATTTTAATAGGTATGAGCGTGGCTAATATTGTCAATTTCCTTATTTCTCCCCCTCATTACCGTAAAGCTCTAATCGATAAGCTGATTGAGCTTAATAACTTTGTTGTTCAATGCTTTGTTGATGCGGTTAATAAATATTTATATCTGACCCCAGACACCGAAGAAGGGATAAGCAAAAAACAAAGCAGTTATAGCTCTTTGCTGGAAGAAACGGAAAGACTTTTCGATTTATTGCGCTATGAATGGAATGTAGGTTTTTTCTCCAGTAAAAAGAAACATGTTAGAGAAAAAGCCGAACAGCAGTTATTAAGGGAGTATTTGAATTATAACCGGGGCCTTTGGCAGAGATCTCAGGATTTGTTGTTCTTGGCCGAAGAGAGAAGAGTTCGTAGAGCGCGGGCTGATGCCCCGGCTGTCAGCAACGAGTTTCATAATATTTTTGAAATGCTGGTCAATGTGATTTTTAATGCTACAACTTATAACGCCGAATTGCAGAAAAAAATTAAAGGTGAAGAGGCGGTGCTTTATCCTCCGCCCCGGGTTTGGAGCAAATTAAACGCTTTGCTTACAGAATGGCAGGAAAAGACTCCAAATTCTAATTTTTTCATGCATGCTTGGCTGGAAGTATCCGTTGTCACCTATAACATCCGTTGGTTTGCCAAGGAATCCACCAGACTGCTCAATTGGGAAATCGACCGGAATGAGTAGTCCATATTAGCGGTTAAAATATTCAAAAATATTCATTAATTAATTATGGAAATAAATGTGGTATAATACAAATGCCGAATAAATATAACCAATGTGTTAAGGCCAGATTATTTCGACAGAACTATTATTTGAGGTGTACACAACATGGTGGAAAATTTTAGATCGCAAGCTTTGGAAGCAAATTTAGTTGAAACCAGACATGAAGAAATAGAAATACCGGCCAAACATCAGTGGTTTATAGATCTTTCGGCAGAATGCTGGGGCATGCATAAAAGGACTATTGAATTTATTAAAGAGTATAACCATAAGTTTGTTAATTATGATTATATTTTAGAAAATCTTCACAATATTTGCCTGACAGATTTATGGTTTTATTTAACAATACCAGAATCTGAAGAGGCTTTATTTTTTTTAACGGGGATTTTTGAAGAACTTTTCCAGGCCAGGCTCGACCCGAAACAGAAAGAGCGGTTAATAATTATTTTGTTCAAGTTTATCGATAAATTACTAAAAGTTGGCGAGCCTACCCCCAAGGTAATTAAAAGAATTTTGGCTCTAATTGCAAAAGGCATGGAGGAGCATGAGGAAATATATGTCCGGAACGGGGGGTATTTTAAAACTTATTTAGGCCGGGTGGCGGCAATACCGGAGTTTAGGGACGAAGTAATTAATTTAACCAGAATAATCCTGCTTAAAGGAGTAGAGTATTGGGAAAATACCGCTCGTGCTGAAGAGTGGTTTGCCTCCAAAAAAAACTTGTTTAAAAAGGATTATGAAGAAAAGATTCGCTTAATTGGCCAAGATTTCTTTAAATATTTAACCGAGCAAATCAAAAAAAGTGCAACGTGGGAGGAGATAGTTTCCAATTTCTTTTTTAATGATATTGCTAACCACTTTCGACAGTTTAGCGACGAATTCGAACTTCCGTTGGAAAAAATTCATTACCTTTTCTATGTTATGCATTTGCCTGGAATGAAGCAGATGGAAAATCATTTGCTTTATGACATTAACCGCCTGTTGAAAGATGCCTTAAACTCTTTGACTCCCGAAGAAATCTACTGGTTTATAGATGAAATGCTGAACCTTTTCAAGGAGTTTAAGGATGAACATACGGGAACGATTCTGGAGTGCATGTTTACCTTGGGCAAAGAGATAGCCCGGACCAATAATCCGGAGCTGATTTCCTATTTTTGCAAGCATTTGATCAGTATCGGTTTTATTTATCCCGGGAAACAACAAATAACAAGTGATTGGCAAGTTAAAGTAAATCCCAATCATGTAAAAAACATTAGAATTTGGCTTGAGCTAATTGAAAGTTCGCCGCAAAACTTTCGAGAATTGCTGGCCGCTTTAAATGTCAATCTCAAGCTGGGCGGGATTTTTATTGCCGATACAGACCTCTTCCAAAGGGATATAACCAAATTGCTTAATTCGGATATCAGCGCCGTCTATAAACAAATCAAAGAGCTGGCCCGTTTGTTCCCGGTTTATTTTCAGGAAATCGGTGCCGAAGGGAAACTCCGCGATGTTACTACCGCCATTGATGAGTTGGGACATAGAAAAGACCTTCTTATTCACTTTGTAAGGAAACAAATTCACTCTGAAAGTAACAATACTCATATTTCCCTGGTCAGGAACGTAGCATCTTTCTGGTACAACGGAGAACTTGAACCTTTAAAAAGCGTTCTGCCTCCGGATGTACTGGCGGGCATTGACACCAGCAGTCCGAATTTTGTTGATGTCCACCGGCTGATGGTGGCTGTTTGCCAACATTTTGGGGTGGATGCCTTAGGGCTTCTCGCTTTACCGGAACAAAAAATAATTGAGTTTATAGAGGGTTATCCTTTTGAAAACGAGAGGGAAAAGAAGCGACTGGCATACTTAATTCAAATAAACAACCTGCTTTTGGAGAAATATTCCCTGGAAACTACTGATTTGCTGGGGCTTTTGTCAAAAAGCAGGTTTTGCAGTCCCGAACAAATAGCCAACTTAAAAGAACAGTTGGCTGCCAATGATCACCGCAGGGCTTTGAAAACGATTTACGGCATAATGGCTAAACTTAAGGAAATAATTTTGGATCCGAGAGAAAGCGTTGCGCAGGAAGATATTTATTATAAGAGACATATTGCCATAGGTATTCCCTCTATGTACGGTCAGTATAGGGAGCCTAAGTTTGAAGCCTTAGGGCTAATGTACAGGTTGGAAAAAGTGGCATCCAGGTTGATGGAAAATATTTTAGCCGATTTTAAATTGGATTATATCACGGCCAAAACTTTAAAAAGCATTTACGAGGTTCTGATCCTGTTTAAAACCGGTTTGGCTTTGGACGGCATGGAGAACCAAAATTTCAATTCCAATTTGGAAATGTTTCGCTATTGCTTGACTTCTCCCAGTTTTACCCTTGGTCAATTTATAAATATTTTTGAATTTATGGCTTTGGATATTAAAGAAATTATTAACGAATACTTTATCAGGTTTTATGACGATGCCTTAAGTATTATTGTTCCCCAATTATTTGATGATTCTCAGGAGACCCTGTTGAAAAAATCGGAGACCTTTTACCGGGAAGTTTTATCTTCTGCTTTTTTAATTCAAATATTAGATAACTTTATTGCTTACGCCATTAACAGTTTAAGAAAAATCATGAGCACTTACTCCGAGAAACAAATTAACAATATGATGACTTATGACCCCGATCTTACCGTCAGCGCTTTTGATACTACCACCGAGGAGATGGACAACAGGGTCTTTTTGGGGGCCAAGGCTTATTATTTAAAGAAATTAATTTCCCATAACTTCCCTGTACCCCCGGGATTTGTCTTGACTACAGAGGTTTTTCGCCATAAAGACACGGTACTCGAGCATATGAGTATGAATTTGGAATTTGAAGAGCTTCTGGTCAAACATTTAGCTAAAATTGAAGGGGCTTCTCAACTTGAATTCGGTAACCCGCAACGGCCGCTTTTGCTTTCAGTGCGTTCCGGGACAGCGATTTCTCTGCCGGGGGCTATGAGTACCTTGTTGAATGTGGGTCTTAATGACGAAATCGTTGAATCTTTAGCCCGGAAACCGGAAAATGCCTGGATGGCCTGGGACTCCTATCGCCGCCTTATCCAAAGCTGGGGTATGGCCAAGGGTATACGCCGCGCGGTGTTCAATAATCTTATGGACGAGGCTAAAAAGAAATATGGAATCGTCAAAAAGGCTGATTTTACTGCGGAACAGATGAAAGAACTGGTTGCCCAATACAAGGAAGTATTAGCCGATTACAAAGTATCTTTGGAGCAAAATCCTTTCTCCCAACTCAAACAGGCCATTTTTATGGTTTTGGATTCTTGGAATACGGAAAGAGCCAAAGCTTATCGCGATCATTTGCAAATAGCCGAAGAATGGGGAACGGCAGTAATAATACAAAAGATGGTAATGGGCAACAGGT
>JAAYII010000238.1 GCA_012523535.1 Peptococcaceae bacterium | reverse complement strand
TGTATGGTTACCTGTTGGAACGACGGTTTTCGTTTCGTTAAAGCCATGCGCGATCCCAAAATCGAATGCATTGTGGCTCAGCAACCCTGGCTGGAAAACGACTGTATCCTGGCCGATATTATCCTGCCGGTGCAAACTAAGTTTGAGCTGGAGGATATTTGTGAGGATATCAGTAGTGCTAATTTTTGTTCCATCTACCGCGAATATCCGGCCTGCCCGCCGGTGGGAGAATCCCTGGACGACTTCGACTGCGTGGCTGAAGTGGCCCGCAAGTTAGGCCCGGAAATCTATAATGCTTATACCAATAACGATATGCCGAAGGATAGAATCATTGACTTATTCTATAACGGCAGCGGAATAGCAGATCTGGATAAAAATAATGACTTCCACGAAAAGGATATCTTTGTGCTACCCTGCGACCCGAATATTCAAAACTTTGATCTCCACCCGCCCGGACTCAGAAAGTTTGCTGAAGACCCCGAAAATAATCCTTTATCCACCCCAACCGGCAAACTTGAATTTACCTCTACAGCCATCAAAAAATATTTCCCGGATGATCAGGAACGTCCTCCTTATCCCAAATGGGTGGAAAAAAGCGATTTGCATGATGAGCGCCTCACCAGTGAACGGGCTAAAAAATACCCGCTGCTCTGTGTCTCCAACCATGGCCGCTGGCGCTTCCATGCCAACCTGGATGACATTACCTGGCACAGGGAAGTAGAAACCATGAAAATAAGGGCTAAAGACGGCTATCAATATGAACCCTGTTGGCTTAACCCAAAAGAAGCCCAAAAGCGGGGCATTAAACACGGCGATATTGTCAAAGTGTTCAACGAAAGAGGTACAGTCCTTTGTGCCGCTTATGTCACGGAACGTATAAGAGAAAATACTTGTTATGTGGACCACGGATCCAGGTTTGATCCTATCGATGCCGAGAAATTGGACCGCGGCGGTGCCATTAATCTAATTACACCCACCAATATAATTTCCAAAACAGCTACCGGCATGGTGGTCAGCGGTTTCCTGGTAGAAGTGCAAAAAGTTACAGATGAAGAAATGGAAAACTGGAAGAAACAATATCCTGAAGCTTTTGCCCGCAAAGTGGACGAGGCCTGCGGTGTTTGCTTGGATAGCTGGCTTATTAATAATGAGGAGGAGAATTAGAACTCAACTATTGGATAAACATATAAAACTTTGGATAAACATATATAAGCTGTGCTTCTTCAAAGATGGATAACTTTTTATAAAAATATAAAGGAGGAGAAAAGATGACCTCAAAACCTATCGATATTAAAGCCCACAAAAGGGTATTTAAAGCAGCCAGTCTAATGGGGCCGAAAAGCGGTTTGCCCACAGTTGTAGAATCGGACAAAGATGGAAAAATTATCCGCATTCGTCCCTACTACTACGAAGAGCACAACGACTGGGAGAGCCTTAATCCATGGAAAATCGAAGCCAGAGGGCAGACTTTTCAGGCACCCAGACGTACTTTACCGGCTTCGTACTACCTTTCTTACAAAAAACGAGTATACTCCAAAAACCGTGTCCGCTATCCCTTAAAACGGGTGGACTGGGATCCCAAAGGAGAACGCAATCCCCAAAATCGCGGTAAATCCAAATTTGTCCGCATCTCCTGGGATGAAGCCACCCAAATCATTGCCGACGAACTGCTACGAATCAAGGAAAAATACGGAATGTCCGCTGTTCTGGCCCAAGCGGATATACATGGGGAAGGCAAACATTTGGCTCCAAGTCATGCCTGCATGAACCGTCTTTTATCCCTGCTGGGCGGTTATACTGTCCAAATGCGCAACCAGGACAGCTGGGAAGGGTGGTCTTGGGGTTCCAAAAACGTTTGGGGCGGAGAGCCTGTAGGGGAGATGCAACCTTCCGGCAACGTCTGGCCGGACATCGCCAAAAACGCTGAACTTTTGCTTTTCTGGGCAGCCGACCCGGAAACCACCCCTGTAGGGTTTGATGGCTATATGGCCAGCCGCTTAAGTCAGTGGCTACATAGCTTAGGAATAAAATTCGTCTATATCGATCCCGCTCTTAACTATTCCGGCTGCTACTTAGCCGACAAATGGATCCCCGTCTTGCCCAATACTGACGCTGCTCTCTACCTTGCTATCTGTTATGTTTGGTTGACTGAAGGCACTTATGACAAAGAATATGTAGAAACTCATGCTGTAGGCTATGAAGAATTTTTTGACTATGTATTAGGCAAAGTAGATGGTGAACCCAAGACTCCCAAATGGGCCAGTGAAAAATGCGGTGTTCCGCCTTGGACCATAAAAGCTTTGGCC
>JAAYII010000237.1 GCA_012523535.1 Peptococcaceae bacterium | reverse complement strand
TTTGTTAATATTATTTTGATCCAAGAAAGATTGATTACTGTTTCAAAAATTAGTACAATTGTTTTGGAAGCAAGAAAATTGAAAAAAATAAATAAATAAAAAGTTAGAAAAATGTAAAAATTAAACAAATAATAAGTTTGGAGATTTTTTATTTTTTCTATTAATTTCTTTTATTTCTCTCTTCATTTCGGATTAAAGGTATGCTATTATGTCAAGAAGGAGCCATAGAGATGAGCCTTAAATATATTCGTAACACCAATACATAATTTAGGGGGGAAATTATGAGCTTTCTTTCTATAGCAATTATCGGTATCATTGTTCTCGTTATTTTACTGTTTTTAGGAATGAACATCGGAATAACAATGATGGCCGTTGGTTTTTTTGGCGCCCTCTATATTCGCGGTTTTGATTCTGCGTTGGGACTGCTAAAAACAATTCCTTTTGCTCAAGCTTCTAGCTACTCTCTTGCCGTTATTCCGCTATTTATCCTAATGGGACAATTTGCCTTCCATTCCGGATTAAGCTCAGATCTATTCGATGCTGCCGATAAATGGCTGTCACGCTTGAAAGGGGGCCTGGCCATGGCCACCATTGCCGCTTGCGCCGGGTTTTCCGCCATCTGTGGTTCTACGGCTGCCACTGCAGCAACGATGGGAGTTGTTGCTTTGCCGGAAATGCGCAAGTACGGCTATAGTAATAGGCTCGCTACAGGTTCTATTGCTGCCGGAGGTACTCTGGGTATTCTTATCCCGCCAAGTACCGGTTTTATTATTTACGGGATTATCGCCGAACAGTCTATCGGAAGGTTGTTTGCAGCAGGCATTTTTCCGGGGATAGTATTGACCATCTGTTACATAATTTCTGTAGCAGTTCTGGTTCGCGTTAATCCAAATATTGCACCCGGTACAAAGAAATATCCTTTTAAAGAAATGCTTTATTCCCTTAAAGGAGTTATTGGCATAGCCATTCTGTTTATAGCAGTTATCGGCGGTATGTTTGCCAATATTTTTACCGCCAATGAAGCTGCAGGAGTTGGCGCAACATTAACTTTAATTATGATGATTCTGAAACGCCAATTTACTTGGGCCAAGTTTATTGATTGCTTGAGAAGTACGGTTAAAACAGCCGGTATGATTTTTCTAATTCTTATCGGTGCTTATGTTTTCGGCGCCTTCTTGGCCTTAACCCAACTTCCGATGACTTTGGCCAATTTTGTAACCGGTCTGGATGTCAATCCTTATGTTGTTTTGGCAGTAATACTTGTCCTTTATGCAATCCTAGGCTGTATCATGGACTCCTTGGCTATGGTAATGCTTACTGTTCCTATTTTCTTGCCGATTATAACCGCTCTTGGCTTTGACCCTATCTGGTACGGCGTTCTTATGATTATGGTTATGGAAATGGGACTAATTACACCTCCGGTAGGCATGAATGTTTATATTGTGGCAGGCGTGGCCAAGGATGTGCCTTTGGTTGAGATCTTTAAAGGGGTAGCCCCGATGGTTTTGGGTATGTTTATAGCCGTCATTATAGTTGCAGCTTTTCCGCAAATTTCTCTCTGGTTACCAAACCTGTTGTTTAAATAATCCTTCTATCAGGATTATTTAACCATAAACTAATAACTACTATTAAAGGGGGAAAAAAGAAAAAAATGAAGGTTAAAAAGGTTTTAGCGCTACTTATAGTGCTCCTTATGGTTGTCTCTCTGGCTGCCTGCGGCGGCGGTGGTGGTGGTACATCTACACCTAATGGCGGCGGAGACGATGGCAAAGTTTATAATCTCATTGTTCAAAACCATGACCCGGCAACCAGTATCTGCGGTCAATACGTAGAAGCTTGGGGTAAAAAAGTATCCGAGGCTTCCAATGGCCGTATCCAGTTTACTTACTATCATGGCGGATCCCTGGTAAGTGCCGCCGAGTCCGTTGAAGCCGTGAAAAACGGAACTGCCGATATGTGCTGGAGTGCAGCTTCCATTTATTCCGGACAATTCCCGATTTCCGAGGGAGTTATGCTTCCTTTAAACGGTGTGAACTGCGCTCGCTATGGTTCCAAAGTAATGATGGATATGTTGAAAGAAATGCCCGAAATGCAAAATGAGTATAAGGACTTCAAAGTAATCCAACTTTCAGCCTGCACCTATGCTCCGATTAGCTTGACCAGCAAAAAACTGGAAAAAATCGAAGACTTCAAAGGACTGCGCATCCGTGCCGCCGGTTCAACCGTAACCCTGTGGGCACAAGCTCTTGGCATGAGCCCCATGACAGTTCCAACACCAGAGACATATGAATCCCTTCAGAAAAAAGTTATCGAAGCCTGCATGAATGACTGGCACAATATATCCGCTATCAAACTGACAGAAGTAATAAAATATATCTGTGACTATCCCGTTAACTGCTCACCATTGTTTATGCTTATGAATAAAGATAGTTATAACAATCTGCCGGACGACCTGAAAGCCATCATTGACCAATACAGCGGAGACTATGCCAGCGAAATGGCCGGAATCTATTGGGATTCCACTCGGGCTTGGGTTTATGACACTGCCG
This sequence comes from Peptococcaceae bacterium, assembly GCA_012523535.1. Lineage (GTDB taxonomy): Bacteria > Bacillota > Desulfitobacteriia > Desulfitobacteriales > Syntrophobotulaceae > JAAYMU01. The sequence goes on along the minus strand of JAAYII010000237.1, from coordinate 1,098 downwards.
ATGAAAACGGTGTGGAAATCTATGAACCCAGCGAAGAACTGGTTGCCGCTTTTGGATCTGTAAAAGATCAAGTCCACAAAGAGTATATCGAGTACTTAAACAGCAAAAACCTTAACGGCCAGGCTATTTACGACAAAATGATGGAAATTATCGCTCGCTATGCGGACGAATACAAGGATCCTTGGGCTAAACCGGTAAAAATTGAAGACTTTAAAGGATAAGATCTTAAAGCTTGGCGAAGAAAGGAATTTTGAATATGAAAACATTAACCAGAATTTCCAATCGACTCTGCAATATAGTTAGCTATTTCAGTATGGCTGCCTGTGTAGCTATTATGTGCCTTATGACCATCGATGTCATAATGCGCCATCTATTTAATAACCCAATTACTGGCGCCTTTGAGATCACCACAATGATCCTGACTATACTGGTTTTCTCTTCTTGGTCCTATATCCAAACGGTGCATGGACATGTTCATGTTACCATGTTCTTAGGTTTTATGCCTACCAAGGTGAGATTTCTCTTCTTCGGCTTAACGTCATTGCTCTCAACCATAATTATTGGTATAGCAACATATGCTTCCTACCAACATATATTTAGACTTTACGAAGAGGGCACAAGTACAGGTACTCTTCTCATCCCTCACTGGCCATTTATGGTACTAGAATGCATCGCACTGTTTTTATTCACCATTGTACTGCTTATCGATACAATCAAGGCATTTTTAGCTGTGTTCAGTAAGGAGTATGCGGAGGAAGTACAGTCATACTGGACTTAAGCCTGCCAACAAGATAATTCCTTTTCTTCGGCCCAACTTTCCGGTATAGTCAGCCAAGTTACAACCAAAATTTTGAGGAGATGCCTTTAAGGTATCTCCTCCTTTCGTTTTATAAGACTCTCTGCGAAATATAAGGTAAACCTGAAAACGAGAGTAAGACTTCCTTTCAAAAGGTTTATAATTCTATTTATCATAGATTAATAAATCACACTTTTGGCTCTAAAGCATATATTTGTACCGAAGCTTTGCTTCAGACAGCTGCTTAATATGAACTGTTGTATGACGTAAATGTTCTATCAAAATTGTAGCTTGTTGGGAAT
>JAAYII010000236.1 GCA_012523535.1 Peptococcaceae bacterium | reverse complement strand
ATCGCTGCCAAAACATTACCTGCCCTTCCAGGCAGAGGGAAGCCCTGATTCATTTTGTTTCCAGGGATGCCATGAACATCGAAGGTTTGGGTCCGGCTGTAATCGGCCAATTGCTGGATAACGGGCTGATTAAGGATGCCGCCGATTTGTATTATCTAAAATTTGAGCAATTGGTTAAGCTGGAGCGTATGGGGGAAAAGTCGGCCCAAAATTTGCTCAATGCCCTGGAACAGAGCAAGCAAAGGGGATTGGCGGCCCTGTTATTTGCTTTGGGTATCCGGCATGTGGGAGTTAAAGCGGCCAAACTGCTGGCCAACCGTTACGGAGATATTGAAAAACTAAAAAGGGCCAAGGAAGAAGAACTTCAAAACATCGGGGATATCGGCGCCGTTATGGCCAAGAGCATCGTAAGCTTCTTTCAGGATCAGGCCAACGTGGATTTTATTGAACGGCTTAAAAAGGCCGGGGTGAAGATGACGGCGGACAAAAAAGCTTCTTCTCAGGTCCTTGCCGGCAAGAGTATCGTTGTAACCGGCACTTTGCAAAACTGGGACCGCAGGGAAATTGAGCAATTGATTGAGGACCTGGGCGGCAAGGCTTCTTCCAGCGTCAGCAAGAAAACTTCTTTCGTACTTTATGGCGAAAACCCGGGTTCCAAGCTTGCCAAAGCCAAAAGCCTCGGGATCCCGGTAATCGATGAACAAGAATTTAAAAAGATGATCGAATAAAATAACATATTGAATAAATAACATATTGAATAAATAACATATTGAATCAAATAACATGTTCAAAAAATTAATCGAATAATTATTGCATAAAAAAAGCGCCTTCCGAAAGGCGCTAATTATTTTAATAGGGTAAGAGGCTAATAATAATTTGCTAAATAGATTAAAAGGATAAAGGGTTAACAACCAATCGCTAATGTGAGTTAAGAAAGTTAATAATCTATTTGTTTAATGGGGTCGGGATTAAGGAATAAGGTGTCATCTTGGACGGGAAGATAATAATATCCTTTTGTTTGTTGCTCATCTATTTGAGTGATCAACGCCGCTTTTTCTTCTTTTAAATCCAGAAAGCCGCCGATATTTTCCGTCCAATCCTGGGGAATGGGATTTAGAAGTACCAGGCTGGATTTTTGGAAAAGTGGTTTGGCTTTAAGCGGAATTTTCTTTAGAGAACCAAAAACGGACCAAATTTCTATGGAACCGTCCATTTCATTTCGTCCGTCCATGATATAATGCAAGCGGATTAATTGTTCAACAAATTCGGGCAGAGCCCAATATTTGGAAGATAAATCAACAAATAACCTAACAGTCTTGCCGGCTACATTTTCCTGGTTCATGGCCCAAGTAGCCAGACACTCGAGAAAAGTTACAAGCCGGGGAGCATAATCACATGCACAGTAATAAATTCCGGGTTTATGAGGATTTGTTGCCCAGCTGATATCCGTATCATAAGGATCTAAAACAAATATTGGATAATTTTTGGGTCTGGACCATATTCTTTTTTCCGAGTCGGTAAGCACGATATTGATGGAGTTGTCCTCGGCATATTCTTTTTCCTGTAACAGCCACCAGATTAATCTTGTCTTCCCTGAACCTGCTTCCCCTAGAATCAGGTGATTGCCAGGGAAGAATTTTTCAAAAGGTTTGGCTATCTGCTCCAATGGTATTACATCCTTTCTGTTTGAATTTTATTTATCGGAATCTTCTTATTTAATTTTTATTCGGCATAAGTAGAAAACAATTCTATACGAATAATTCTACATTGGCTCCAAATACCCTTTGTCTTTATGTAATTATTTTTATTATATTGCCGCTACATTAAAACTGTATTAAAAACTGCATGAAAACGAATAGTATTTTCTTGCTCCATGCTTTAATTTTTGTTATATTTATCAAGATATGGAACTTGATTAAATAAGGAAGTGGGCATTTTATGAAGATTTCGCAACAAGAAATTGAACATATTGCACTTTTGGCCAGACTGAAATTAACCCCGGAAGAAATCAATCTGTATACTGAACAGTTGAATTCCATTTTGGAATGCTTTGATATGCTGAATCGTATCGACACCACTAATGTGGAACCAACCGCTCATGCTGTGGAGCTTTATAATGTCCTAAGGGAAGATGAAGTCCAGCCATCCTTACCGAGGGAAAAAGCGCTGCAAAACGCTCCTCAAGCCGAGGACGGTTTTTTTAAAGTGCCAAGAATAGTTTGATTTAGCTCTTTAATTGTCTAGTTTAACTCTGAAGATATGAACTTTGAAGTTAGATGGGGAAAGGAATAGGAATTATGAAAACTGTTGGGAAATCCCTTGCCGAACTTCATAAGCTGCTGGTAAACAAGGAGATCAGCAGTGTGGAGTTAACAAGAGAATATCTTGACCATATTAGAGAGTATGAACCGAAAATTAAAGCCTTTATTACGATTACCGAAGATGAAGCATTAAAGCAAGCCGAGGAAGTGGATAAAGCCATTGCCCAGGGAGAAGAGATCGGGCCTTTGGCCGGGATCCCGATGGCCCTCAAAGATAACCTGTGCACCGAGGGGATTGTCACCACCTGTGCCTCGCAAATGCTGAGGGACTTCAATCCTCCTTATGATGCCACCGTTGTTTCCCGTTTAAAAGCCGCCGGGGCGGTGCTGGTGGGCAAACTCAACATGGATGAATTCGCCATGGGCTCCTCCACTGAAAACTCCGGCTATTTCCCTACGGCCAATCCCTGGGATTTAAGCAGGGTGCCCGGGGGATCCTCCGGCGGTTCGGCCGCTTCCGTAGCTGCGGGAGAAGTGCCTTATTCTTTGGGTTCCGATACCGGCGGTTCCATCCGCCAGCCTGCGGCTTTTTGCGGGGTGGTAGGACTTAAACCGACCTACGGAGCGGTTTCCCGTTACGGGCTGGTGGCCTTTGCCTCTTCCCTGGACCAAATCGGTCCCCTAACCAGGACTGTGGAAGACAACGCCCTTGTTCTCAATGCTATTGCCGGACACGATCCTTTGGACTCCACCTCGGTTCCTTTCAATAAACCAGATTATACCCAATTTTTAGAAAATAATGTACGGGGATTAAAAATTGGTGTGCCCAAAGAATTTTTCGGGCTGGGTCTTAAGCAGGAAGTAGCCGCGGTTATCGAGCAGGCCATCAAAACCTTTGAACAGCTGGGGGCCAAGATCGAAGAGTGTTCTTTGCCCCATATGGAATATGCCCTGCCTGCTTACTATATTATCGCTCCGGCCGAATGCAGCTCCAATCTGGCCCGTTATGACGGGGTCAGCTACGGTTATAGGGCCGAGGCCGACGGTATGATCGAAATGTGCAAAACTACCCGGGCCAAGGCTTTCGGCCAGGAGGTCAAGCGCAGGATCATGTTGGGTACATATGCCTTGAGTTCGGGTTATTACGATGCTTATTATTTGAAAGCCCAGAAGGTAAGAACCTTGGTCAAGCAGGATTTCGAACGGGTGTTGGCCCAATATGACATCCTTCTTTCACCCACAACCCCGACAGTGGCTTATAAACTGGGAGAAATTTCCGATCCTGTTACTTGCTATATGGGTGACGTCTATACCATTCCGGTGAACTTGGCCGGTTTGCCGGCCATATCCCTGCCGGCCGGATTTACTGACGGTTTGCCTGTTGGCATGCAGTTGATCGGCAATTATTTTGCCGAAGGGCTGTTATACCGTGCGGCCTACGTTTTTGAACAGAATACGGGCTATTACAAGGAAATTCCGGGTTTGCTGAGGGAGGCGGACTAAATGTCTTATCAGGATAAATACGAAATGGTTTGTGGCGTAGAAACCCATGTGGAGTTGGCCACCAAAACCAAAATTTTTTGCGGTTGCACTACTGAATTCGGCGGGGAGCAAAATACCCATGTATGCCCGGTATGTCTGGGGCTGCCGGGAGTTCTGCCCGTATTGAACCGGGAAGTGGTAAATCTGGCCATCAAGGCCGGACTGGCTTTAAACTGTGAGATAGCCGAGTTTACCAAATTCGATCGCAAGAATTACTATTATCCCGATCTGCCCAAAAACTACCAGACTTCCCAATATGACCTGCCGATTTGCAAAAAGGGCTGGGTGGAGATAGAAGTCATCGGAAAAAGTAAAAAGGGCGGCATTACCAGGGCCCATATGGAAGAGGATGCCGGCAAGCTGGTCCATAGCGGCGACAGTATTACGGCCTCCGACAGTTCGGGGGTCGATTACAACCGCACTGGAGTGCCCTTGCTGGAAATAGTCTCCGAACCGGATATGAGATCGGTGGACGAAGTGATAGCTTATCTGCAAGAGCTGGTGCAAATCCTTGATTATGCCGGGGTTTCCGACTGTAGAATGGAACAGGGATCCGTCCGCTTTGACGTTAACGTTTCTCTGCGCCCCCTTGGCAGCAAGGATTTCGGTACCAGAACGGAAATCAAAAACCTAAACTCTTTTACCGCCGTCCGCCGTTGCTTGGAGTACGAAACGGAGCGGCAAGCCGCTGTGCTCGATAAAGGGGAAAAAGTCATCCAGGAGACCAGGACATGGGATGAAAACCAGGGAGTGACTTTATCCCTGCGCACCAAGGAAGAAGCCCATGATTACCGCTATTTCCCGGAACCGGACTTGGTGCCTTTAAAGATTGACCGCGATTGGGTGGAAAGAATCAGGGCCACGCTTCCGGAACTGCCGGCTGCCAAAAGAGAAAGATTAAAAGGACTTGGCCTTTCCGCCTATGAGGCGGGAATTATAACTTCCAACAAGGCCATGGCCGGCTATTTTGATCAGGTTATGCAAAAATACCCGGAGGCCAAAGTCGTTGCCAACTGGATAATGGGTGATCTAAGCGCCCTTCTTAATGCCGGCAACCAATCCTTTGAGGATTGCCCGGTTAAACCTTATCAATTGGCGGATATGCTTTTAATGATCGATAAAGGAGAGATCAGCGGCAAAATTGCCAAGACCGTTTTGGAAGAAATCTATAGCAGCGGTAAGGATCCGGCTGCAATTGTTAAAGAAAAAGGTCTGGTCCAAATAAAGGATGAAGGCGCTTTAGAAAAAATTATTAGCGAAGTGCTGGCCAATAACCCCAAATCCGTGGCCGACTATCGAGGGGGTAAAGAAAAGGCTTTGGGCTTCTTGGTAGGACAAGTTATGAAAGCCACCCAAGGCAAGGCCAACCCTGAACTGGTAAATAAAATATTGAAAGAAAAACTTAAATAGAAAAATGTAAAATATAAAAATGTAAAATATAAGAATGTAAAATAGAAGATAGAAGAATGTAATTGCAAAAAAATCGTTATTTTGAAAAGGGAACTTTAAGATCAAAACCGTAATTGTTAATTAAAAACTGGAGAATAGAGAATGAATCCTTTGGAAGAACCAAAATGGAATTTTTGGCAAGTCCTTTATCTGATCCTTATTATCT
>JAAYII010000235.1 GCA_012523535.1 Peptococcaceae bacterium | reverse complement strand
CGGTGTAATTTTAAAGCCTTATACGGATAAAAAACGAGCTCAAGATTTTGCATTTGAAGCCACCGGTTCGGCCGGAGGCGGTTATGACGATGTACCGTCGCTGGGTTACAGTGATTTATCCATATTGCCCTCCGAGAAAACTTTGCAAGAAATATTACAAGGAGAATATGGTATTATGGTTATTATGGCCAGCGGGGGCGACTATACTCCGGAAGGAAACTTTGCTACTCCGGTTCAAATGTCATATCTTACTGACGGTAAAAGGTTACTAGGAAGGCTGCCGGAGTTAAACATTTCAGGTAACCTTTATGAGATATTCGGAAATGATTTCTTAGGTGTAAGCAAGGACAAAGCTTTAATGGGGGAAAGAGCCCTGGTAGTACGAATGAAATGCTACAGATAGACATGAAAAACAAAAATCGGAATATTAAAGCCATGCCTTCAAGACATGGCTTTAATATTTGGACAATATTATAAAATAAGGTATCGAAATCCTGAATAATAAATTTCGTATATAAATAATACACGTGGTAAACTAAATATAGATTTTTTTGATGGATCATTATTATTGTTTTACCATAAAACTCAAATTTAAATAGAAAGGTAAGGACAAGGATTGACTCGAAAAAATTTAAATTGTTCCAAAAGACGGTTTAATAAAACAAAAACACTTTGTCTATTTTTAATGCCATTAATTACCCTCTTAATAATGAATATCTTAAACAATGGCAAAATAACCACTATCGTTTCTTGGGTAATATACTATCCACACATTTTTTTCCTAAACTATTTATTGCTCTTTGGCATTATAAATTTTTTCATTCTCTTGCCGTTTAGAATATACTTAACATCCAGCATCGTTATTTTCCTCTTTTTTTCAGTCCTAGGTTTTGTGAGCCATCAAAAAATGACTATAAACGGCATTCCTTTACTACCTTCGGATTTTTTGTTGATAAAAGAAGCTTTTAATGTTTCCGGCAGTTTCAGTTTTATTTACTTCTTTTTAACCATTTTCTGCCTAATTGCCATATTTATGATCTTGCTATTATTAAAGTTTGTACCTAAAGATAAATATAAATGGTCTTCAAGAGTGATCATTGCACTTTTATCCTTAACCTTATTGTTTAACTTTTACTTCAATTTTGGTTTTATCCAAAAGGCTTTTGGTTTACAATTGATAAATTTCAGTCCCAAAATTAATTATGAACAAAATGGTTTATTAGTAGGTATGATTCTCAATACGCAAAACCTTAATGTGCAGGAACCCTCAAATTACGGTCCAGACAGTATAAAGCAAATCTTGGATAGTATTCAAGCAAACAATAAAATACAGCCGGATTTCAAGCCCAATATTATTATGGTCATGAGTGAAGCCTTCTGGGACCCGACGCTGATGAAAAATGTGTCGTTCAGTGAAGATCCCATTCCGTTTTTCCATTCCCTCCAACAAACCCAAACTAGCGGAACATTATTGTCTCCTGTTTACGGCGGGAGTACAGCCAATACTGAATTAGAAGCTTTGACCGGATTTTCCACACAGTTTTTGGCCGGCGGGGTTGTTCCCTATGCCCAGCATATTAACAGACCCCTGGAGGCTCTACCTCTAATTCTTAAAAGGCAAGGCTATACGGCTACCGCCATTCATACTTATGATAACTGGTTTTATAACCGCAACAAAGTGTATGAAAAATTGGGTTTTGACAAATTTATCAGCAAAGAGTTTTTTAATAATCCGGAATACAAAGGGCAATATATTCGTGACACCGAGTTAATCAAAATGATTCTAACCGAAATCCAAGCTACGGCAAAACCCGATTTTATCTTTGCTCTGTCCATGCAGGCCCATGGTCCTTATCCCAGTGAAGAGTACCCGGATAATACGATTAATATATCATGCAATACCTTAAGTCCCAGCAGCAAGGCAATTCTCAGTAATTATGTCAACACTGTACACGATGTGGATAAATCATTGGCTCAACTTATCCAGGGACTGGAACAAATCGAGGAGCCTACCTTAGTGATTTTCTTTGGTGACCACCTCCCGCTTCTTGGTGAAGATTACATAGTTTATAAAGAAGCAGGATTTATTTCCGGGGACAATTCTTACCGGGACTATGAAAATTTGCATAGTGTACCTTTTGTAATCTGGGATAATTTTTCAACCGTAAAGCAATATTACCGAATATCGTCCAATTATTTGAGTGTTTTGACCTTGAAATTTGCCCAGAAAGCCGGCGGACCGCTTACGGATTTTTTATCCGGACTTCTGTCTGAGGATATGGCTGTGATCCCCGGCCCTAATTACTGGAATCAAGAAAAAATATTGCCTGATCTTTTAGAAAGCTATAAACTATTGCAGTATGATTTAATGTTCGGTAATGAATACGTATATCGATATCAACCCGAAAACCGGCCCGGGGAAAACAAAAGCTATCTCTTGGGGGATGGGGCCGCTGTTATTGAAAGGGTGGAAATCAAGGATGATTTGCTTCTGATCCATGGTAAGAATTTCAAGGAAAAGCATACCGTTTATCTCAATAATAAGCCGGTTAAAACCGATTTTATTGATGCCCATAATATTAAGGGCGTTGGACTTAAAAATTTGAAAAATACGGACAAACTCGAAGTTCAAATAAAATTGATAGATAGCCAGCAGAATGTAATTGGCGAATCAAATATTTTTGTTATTGAATCGTCTTCCTAATAATGTTCAAATAAACAGATTTTAAAATAGAATATTTAAAAAATTAATAAAAAGTCTTAAAATGTTGAAAAATGATATTTAAAAACCTTGGTTAAAATATTATCATAGTATTGGAAGCCAAAAATCGACCATTTTAACGCTCTAATACGTTCCTTATTTTGCTATTTTTTTATGCCATTCTATCTATTCTCACTAAATAATCATGAACATAGTTATAAATGGTAATACATATACATAGTAGGAGAAGAGAGACGTGGAAAGTTTAAATAAGCACACAATAATTCCTGAGCATGGAGCCAAGCACTATATGCCTGCCTTGGATGGAGTAAGGACCCTTGCCGTTTTGGCTGTAATTGCCTATCATTTTAATTTTTCCTGGGCAGGGGGGGGATTGCTTGGTGTTTGTCTATTTTTTGTCCTGTCCGGTTACTTAATTACAGACCTTCTTATCTATGAATGGGATTTATCCAAAAAAATTAACCTGAAGAATTTTTGGTTGCGGCGGGCCAGAAGGTTATTGCCTGCCCTGTTTATTATGTTGGCTGGTGTAGCCTTGTGGCTGATAATATTTGACCCTTCCAGGTTGAGTTCATATTGGCAGGATGAACTTGCTTCCGTTTTTTATGTTAGCAATTGGTGGTTTATTTTTCATAAGGTTTCTTATTTTGAAAGTTTTGGCCCGCCATCGCCCTTAGGTCATTTATGGTCTTTGGCTGTTGAAGAACAATTCTATATATTTTGGCCCTTGCTTATGTGGCTAGGCCTTCGTTTTGTTCGGCATAGAGGGCGTTTGGCTTTCCTTACTTTGATCGGAGTTATAATTTCGGCAGTTTCCATGGCTCTGATTTACCAGCCAGGCATGGATCCTAACCGGGTATATTACGGAACAGATACCAGAGCTTTTGCCTTGCTCATAGGAGCCGCTCTTGCCTTTGTTTGGCCCAGTCGCCAATTGAATAAAACACTATCGGGAAAGTTAAATTGGGCTTTGGACTTAAGCGGTGTGGCTGCGCTCATCATCGTTTTGTTGTTTTTCTGGCGTACGAATCAATACCAAACTTTCCTTTACCGAGGCGGATTACTACTATTTTCTCTGGCATCCGCTGTATTAATCATGGTTCTGGCTCACCCGGCCAGCCGTTTAGCTAAGTTGTTTAGTATAGAACCTTTGCGTTGGCTCGGAGTACGTTCTTATGGTATTTATCTTTGGCATTTTCCGGTGATAGTTTTAACCAGTCCTGTTGTTAATACCAAAGGTCCTCAATTAACTTTGATTCTAGGCCAGTTGGCAACCTGCATTATTCTGGCCGCCTTGTCCTTTAAGCTGGTGGAGGAACCCATTCGCTATGGAATAAAGAAAAATCAATTAATGCACTATTACCATAAAAGGAGCCTAATAATGCGTAAAAATTTTTCTCCTTCAAAAGTTGCCTTTTTATTAATCGGTCTTTCCTGCTTAGTTGTGGTAGGATTTACAATGGATCTAAATAAGGCAGACAAAAATTCCTCCACTATGTCTTTCTTGCCAGTTACCACTTCTTCATCTTCTGTTGCATCCTCTTCCGTCGTTTCGATTTCTCAGGAGATTAAAACCGGAGGAGAAAATACTAACCTTCAAAAACCCAATGAAAACAAAAATGATATCCCAGCTAATGTTGATAATGAAAATATACAATCGGAATCAAGCGATAATTTGACCCCAATACAAAGGAATGGCAGTTCAATTCAGAATACTGATTTTGAGGAAAATCCTTTCGCTGAAAATAATAGCCAAGAGGCGGTAAACGGTCCTGATCATAATGCCGTAAATAATAATCCGGAACAGTTTGCGGAATTAGGGAAAGAAGTCACAGTTATCGGGGATTCAGTTATGGTAGGGACCGCAGCAGGACTAAAAGAACTTTTACCTGGCATTTTAGTCGATGCCGAAGTAGGTCGCCAGATGTACCAGGCGCCTGACGTAATTAAACAGCTTAAATCCCAAGGTAAGTTGCGCCAATACGTGGTTTTGGAATTAGGCACCAATGGTCCCTTTACGGAAGAGCAGTTAAAGAAGGTACTTGATTTACTGGGCTCGGATAGACGTATTATTCTGGTCAACACTCGTGTCCCTCGGCCTTGGGAAGCCCAGGTCAACCAAACTTTGGCCAAAGTTGCCGCTGACTACCCAAACGCAAAACTTGTAGATTGGTATTCGGCGAGCAGCGGCCACGATGAGTACTTTTATCAAGACGGCGTTCATCTCAATCCGGAAGGGATTAAAGCTTATGCTTCAGTAATTGCTGAAGCTATAAAACAGCAAAATTAACTTATTTAAGGAAATAATATTATAAAACAAACTAAGGTGGTTGAAACATGCTGCAGTTAAAAAATGTTAACCTAATTTTGGAAGGGGAACAAGGAAAAAAGCAAATTCTCAAAGATATTAACCTAACCCTTGAGGATAAAAGAATTTATGTCATGACCGGTCCCAATGGCGGCGGAAAATCATCTATTGCCAAAACCATAATGGGTATTTATCCTCCCACAAGCGGGCAGATAATATTAAATGGAGAAGATATTTCCGCCCTGGGAGTAACTGAAAGAGCCCGTTTGGGTATTGGTTATGCTTTTCAGCAGCCGCCACGCTTTAAAGGCATAAAGGTTAAAGATATGTTGAAGCTGGCGGCCGGGGAAGACTCAAACCTTAATATATGCGATCTGCTCTATGATGTCGGGCTATGCTCTCAAGATTATCTCGAGCGGGAAATTGATGCCAGTTTTTCCGGCGGGGAATTAAAAAGAGTGGAAATTGCCAGCATTTTAGCCCGTAAACTCAAAGTGGCCCTTTTCGACGAGCCTGAAGCAGGAATTGATTTGTGGAGTTTTCAAAGCTTAACGGAAACTTTTGAAAACTTAAATAGAAAATATAATACTACAATAGTCATTATTTCCCATCAAGAAAGAATTTTAAGACTGGCCCACCAAGTTATTGTTATCGCCGATGGCATGGTTAAGGAGATAACGACTCCACACAAATTTTTAGGAGAAATAGAAAAAATGGAATCTGACTGTCTATGCAAAAACAACTGCACATTTATAGGAGGTAAAATCGATGCTCAATGTGATAGATAAAAAGATACTGGCAGCAGTTGCCGATTTGCATGAAATCCCGCAAGGAGCTTTTAATATCCGGAAAAACGGCCAAGGTATTATTCGTAATACCACCGCTAACATAGATATTGTAACCAAAAAGGACAAGCCTGGAATTGATATTATCGTTAAGCCCGGGACCAAGAAGGAAAGTGTACATATACCGGTAATACTTTCCCAGGGTATGAACGATATGGTATACAATACTTTCGAAATTGGTGAAGGTTCTGATGTTCTCGTTGTTGCCGGCTGTGGAATTCATAATTCCGGTAGCCATACAGCTCAGCATGACGGAATTCATGAATTTTATATACGCAAAGGCGCCCGGATGAAATATGTGGAAAAACATTACGGCGAGGGAGAGGGAAACGGCCAAAGAGTGCTTAACCCCAAAACTATCATTGAAATAGAAGAAGGTGGTTGGGCGGAGTTGGAAATGATCCAAATCAAAGGAGTTGACCGCACAATAAGGGATACTGAAGTACGTTTACATAAAAATGCTCGCCTCATCGTGACTGAGAGGCTCTTGACTACAGAAGGCCAAAATGCTGAATCCAATATAACAGTGGAATTAAAGGGAGATGGCTCCACAGCTCAAATCTTGTCCCGTTCAGTTGCCCAGGGTGATTCAGTTCAAGTATTCCATTTAAACATGAGAGGATATGCTCCTTGCCGGGGGCACATACAATGTGATTCAATCATTATGGATAAAGCCAAGGTATCGTCTATTCCAGAAATAACCGCTTATCATTCCGAAGCCCAATTAGTACATGAAGCGGCAATTGGGAGAATAGCATCCGAACAATTAACAAAACTTATGACATTAGGACTGACGGAAAAAGAAGCAGAAGAAAAAATACTTCAGGGATTCTTGGCATGATTATAACTTTAAGGGTGGAATAAAATGCAATTTGTATCTTTTTTAATAGCTTTAGCTATCGTTATTCTATTTGGTCTTTGGTCGCGGAAAAAACGCAGCAAAAGCTATAAAAAAGAGGCAAATAAAATTTAAACTCAAACTTTGAATAAAGTTAAAAGAGCCGATAATCCTTTGCGCAGAGTAAAATAGCTAATGCCAAGCAAACAGCCAATAAAGCCTATCAAGGCTTTTTTCTTTTATACTTGTAATTCCTTAAATATTTTATTTTTTATAGACTTTTTACGATAAAGAAACAAGAACATTATTTTTTGAGGTGAAATAATGGCTCAACCTATTCGTTTTGTACATTGTGCAGGGTTCCGTTTTGATAGCCCCGAATGGGAAGGGCCGCATTCCTGGACTGAAATTCGCAATCAAGACTTATGGCAGACCTTTGAACAAGTGCTTTCTATTTGCCAAAATGAAAAGGTTCATTTTCTCTTTATAACCGGAAACTTATTTGAACAGGAATATACCAGCAAAAATACCGTGGAACGAGTCGCCAAAGCTCTCTCCGGATTGGAAGGAATCACAATTATTATCGCTCCGGGAGAAAAGGATCCTTTGGTAATATCTTCCGTCTATCGGCTAACGAATTGGCCCGAAAATGTTCATATTATTACAACTAATATTAACCGAATAGCTTTTCCTTCTTTAAGAGCAGTTGTTTATGGAGTGGCGTGGACTTCTTACCGTCCACCCAAAGTTATTTGGAATAACTTTATTAAGATTAAGAATAAAGATAAAGATTTGCCTATTTCTTTTATGTTACTTCCCGGGGGTGTAGTTCCCAAGAAGAAGGCTGACCGGGAGAGATTAGTCAGCGAAAACAGTATTTTTCTCCATGAGGAACAAGTTAAATCCAGTGGTCTGACATACTTGGCTTTGGGAGATTCCCGGAGGTGGCAGGGACCTAAACAGATAGGGGATACCATTTGGGCCAACTGCGGAACAATTCTGGCCCGAAGCTTCAGGGAGAATTGGTCTCACGGAGTCATGGTTGGAGAAATCAGCGAAGAATTTACGAACATAGAGTTTCTCAGGCTCGATCAAAGGCGCTATATCACACTCTCAACGAAATGGGGCAATCTTGAAGAAATAAAAGCGGAAATCATAGCCCTCAAGGCTGACAGACAACAAGATTTATTTCG
>JAAYII010000234.1 GCA_012523535.1 Peptococcaceae bacterium | reverse complement strand
GTACAATACCATGACCCGCAGCAAGGAAGATTTTATTCCCAGAGAGCCCGGAAAGGCGGCTATTTATGCTTGCGGACCGACTACCTATAATTTTATTCATCTGGGAAATGCCCGTATGCTGGTTGTTTTTGATATGATCAGGCGTTATTTGCAATACAGGGGTTACCAAGTTACTTATGTTCAGAATTTTACTGATGTGGACGATAAGATTATTAATAGGGCGGCTGAAGAAGGGTGCGATCCAATGGAACTGGCACGTAAGTATATCGATGAATACTTTAAGGATGCCGCGGCATTAAACATTCTTAAAGCGGATGTCCACCCCAAAGCGACTGAACATATCCAGGAAATGATTGACCTTATTGAGAAACTGGAGAAAAAAGGGTTGGCCTATCATGTCGACGGTGACGTTTACTTTGCCGTAGAGAAGTTTCCCGGGTACGGCAAGCTATCCGGCAGGACACTCAATGATATGCAGGCCGGAGCCAGGGTGGAAGTGAATGACAAGAAACAAAATCCCATGGACTTTGCCCTATGGAAAAAAGCCAAAGAGGGGGAACCCAGCTGGGAAAGCCCCTGGGGTAGAGGCCGCCCGGGCTGGCATATTGAATGCTCGGCCATGTCCCTAAAATATCTTGGTGCGGGATTTGATATTCATGGCGGGGGCGGAGATTTAGTTTTCCCTCATCATGAAAATGAAATCGCTCAGGCTGAGGGTAGCCTCGAAGGTCAAAATTTTGCCAGGTATTGGGTACATAATGCTTTTATTACCGTTAATGAAGAAAAAATGTCCAAATCTTTAGGAAACTTTTTCTTGGTCCGAGAAGTACTGGAGAAATTCCCAGGAGAGGTGATTCGTTTCTATCTGCTGGGCACCCATTATCGTAGTCCTTTGGATTTTGACCATGAAAAATTGGAAATGGCCGCCAAGAGTTTGGAAAGGCTGAAAACCAGTGTCCGCCTGGCTAAAGAAGCATTAAACAAAGGATTGCCGGCCGGCGATTCTCCTCTCGGCTCTCAGTCTCAAGCTGAGGACGAATTACTTAAAGCGGTTGCCAAGGCAAAAGAGGATTTTATTGAAGCCATGGATGACGACTTTAATTCAGCCCAAGCTTATGCGGTTTTATTTGAAATAGCGAAAAGTATTAATACTTATTTGACAAGAGAGGACTGTCAAGCTTATGCCTTGAAAGAGGCTGTTGCAACTTTGGAAGAATTGGCCGGGGTTCTTGGATTCAACCTGGGAACGGAGGCTGAAGTTTCTTCGGAGATAAGTAAAAAACTTGCTCAGGTTATAGAGCTTGTATTAGAAATCAGAGTAAATGCCCGCAAAAAGAAAGATTGGGCTACTGCGGATTTAATTCGAGATAAAATGAGGGAAATCGGTATAATTATTGAAGATACCGCCGAAGGAAGCAGATGGTATTTTAAGTAAACAAGGGAAGGGAGTAAATTGGGTTATTATCCGCCCGGGAAAATTAATAAAAGGTGGCAAGATATTAATATCTTGCTGCTTGCCTATCTGGGAGACGGGGTTTATGAGCTCTGGGTTAGGCAGCACCTTTTGGAGCTTGGACTGGCCAAAGTTGATGAGATTCACAAAAAAACTATCTATTATGTGCAAGCCAAGACCCAAGCCGCCATCTTGAAAGAGTTTATGCCGGAACTGGATGAAACTGAAATGAGCGTAGTATTAAGAGGACGCAATGCCAAAGGACATCACCCCCGCAATGTAAGCGTTGTAACTTACCGCCATGCTACTGCTTTTGAAGCTTTAGTTGGTTATTGGCATGTGACGGGCAATATTGAACGCATGAATAATATGTTTAGCAAGATTGACGATATTCTGGGGAAGTTGCCGGCGGCAAATCTTGATTCTTGATCGGAATTTTGCGGAGCATGGTGAAAGGAATAATGCTTTATGAGTAAAGCGGACGAAATATTTATTTCTATGTGTCGAGAGATTCTTGATAACGGATTTTCTTCGGAAGGTCAACAGGTTAGAGCCAAATGGGCCGACGGTACCCCGGCTCATACTATAAAAAAGTTTGCCGTCATTAACAGGTATGACCTTGCGGAGGAATTCCCCATTCTCACCCTTAGAAAAATTAACTGGCAAGGGGCTATTGATGAACTGCTTTGGAT
>JAAYII010000233.1 GCA_012523535.1 Peptococcaceae bacterium | reverse complement strand
TGGTATAATAACGGACGGAAGAATAGCAGCCTTTGCCAAAACCGACGTTCATAACGCAAAATCCTTTGCCGTCATAATAAGAATCGGGCTCGTCTCCTTGAGCCAGTGTAGCAATATTACGCGCCACAACTTTGGCCTGGGCATGGGCGAATACACTTAGGGGCGTATGACCCCAGGACCGGAAGTTTTATTGCAGCTGCGTCGCCAATTGCGTATACCCCTTTATACTTTGTTTCCAAGGTAAAGGGATCAACGTTAATAAAGCCGTTTTTGTCCACAAGATCCGTATTCCGAATCGCCTGCGGTGTCCAATGGGGAGCAATACCCAACAGCAAATCAGCCGGAATTCTAGTATTGTGATCCAAAAGAAGGGTATTCTTTTCCAGGGCTATAACTTTGGCTTCAGTGATTAATTCTATCCTTCTCTGCAGGAGCATTTTTTTTACTTTTTGGCTTACTTTCGGTCCTGCCAGAGGTTCGGGGAATATCTCCGGCGTCACGATCGTAAGCTTTACTTTATGGCGTATACCCCTTTGCCGGAAATATTGATCCAAGAGCAACATTATTTCATAAGGAGCAGGCGGGCATTTATAAGGCAGACTGGAAATAAATAATACTATCTTGCCGAAGGAGAATTCGTCCAATATCTGTTTCATTTTAGCAACGGCCCGAAAATCGTAAATATTTAAAGCATATTCCTTAAATCCGGGTACGGTTTCGAGATTATATTCCACTCCTAATGAAATTACCAGATAATCATATTCCAACACATGCTTATCCGTTATGACCCTGTGCCCGGCCAAATCCAGTTCTTGTACTTCACAATGCCTGAACTCAATTCTTTTATCTTCCAACAGTTTTAATCTTCTCGTTATTTCATCCGGTTGTCTTTCGCCGATCATAACTCTGGGATAGGAAGAGGCGTAATGATGATTTGTTTCCCGGTCTACCAATGTAACCAGCATTGTCGGGCCCACCAGTTTTTTTAGAATATTGGCGGCCACCACACCCCCGGCTCCCCCGCCAAGAATTAAAGTCCTTTTCATAAAATTCACCTCAGGCCTATTTTTACCCAAGAAAAGGACTTTATTCTTAGAGGAAGGCTATTCTATTTGGCTTTTATTTTCCCCTTAGACGGTCCAAGATAATGGCCGCCGCTGAACGGACCGACAGGTGGTTATATTCTCCGCAACCATAAATCGGCGGCAAAATATAATCGGCTTTTTCTATTTCCTCTTTGATTATTCCCCAACCAGTACCAAAAAGGAGCAAAAAAATATCCTCTGTTTCCTCCAGGCGCCGGCGCAGGTTTTTATAATCAATAGTATTGGGGTAAGGCCTGGCATCAGTAGCCACGGTATATATCTTCTTTCCTTGTTGTTCCGTCTCCAACTCTTTTAAAACATCTTCCAGCGTTGATTTAATTCTTACATAAGTTAAGGCCTCATAACGGTTAGGATTATATTCCGCCCCATAGCCTTCTTGCCAGAAACTCATAATCCTGCGGGCCAAATCCTGCTGGGCTTGTCCGGGATGAACTATGTAATAAGCCTTGACCCCATATGTTGCCGAACAGCGGGCAATATCATGGATATCAAGATTGGTAATTGAGGTCGCGATTTGTTCCATTTTTTTGTTATAAACAGGGGCATGAATCAAAGCTATGTACAATTCCCCCATAACACTCACCCCACAACAGATTAAAGCATATATTTTATAGTCAATCAGACATTGGTCTGCTTTTTTTCTTTTTGGACTTGGGTTCAAGGTGTTGCCATTTGTGCCGATAGGAAATCAGGCCGGGACATTCCGGCCATAATTCTTCCAGCAGTTCATAATCGCCCGGTTGGAATTCCAACCGTTCAAAAAGATCCCTGCGGCGCATAAAAGTTCGGCGCAGAGATTCCTTTCTCCGCCACTTTTCTAACTCGGCATGGTGGCCCGAAAGGAGAACCTCCGGCACTTTCATCCCCATATAATCCGGGGGGCGGGTGTAATGGGGATACTCAAGCAAACCCTGGCTGTGGGAGTCATGCTCCCAAGAATTGGCTTTTCCTAAAACCCCGGGTAAAAGCCTGGCCACAGAATCAATTATCACCATGGCTGCCAGTTCCCCGCCGGTTAAAACATAATCACCGATTGAAATTTCCTCATCAGCCAGGGTTCTTATTCTCTCGTCAAAACCTTCGTAATGACCGCATAAGAAAATAAGATGATCATAAACCGTGAGCTCATGGGCTTTTTTTTGATTATATAATTGGCCCTGCTGTGAAAGAAGTATCGTTCTGCTGTTGCCTGTTCGATCCACACTGGCCATGGCATTAAAAATAGGTTCCGGCTTAAGAACCATTCCCGCTCCACCACCATAGGGCACATCATCTACGTTTTTATGCTTGCTTTCAGCAAAATCGCGGAAATTTACCAGTTCAATCTCAATAAGCCCTGAATGCTTGGCCCTTTTTAAAATACTTTCCTGTATATGAGCAAACATTTCCGGAAAAATTGTCAAGACAGTAAACTTCATGATCCTAACCTCAGTCAATCCAATAGTCCGGGCGGTAAAATCACATCCATCCTTTTGGCGGGAACATCCACTTTCTTAACCACGGATTTTAAAGCCGGAATACAGATCTCTCCCCGATCCCCACGCACCAGATAAATATCGTTGGCCCCGGTCTCCAGGACACTGACCAAGGTGCCCAAGAGAACATCATTTTCGTAGACCTTCATTCCTTCCAGCTCAAAATAATACCATCGATCCCTAAGCGGAGGCACCTCACTTTTATTAATCCTTACCTGGAACCCCCGATATTTTTCCGCCTCTTCGGGCGTGTCAATACCCTCTAATTTTAAAAAGACCATTTCCTTATGGTCAATGCGAGCTCTTTGGATTCTTAATTCGGAACTAATTTCACCGTTGCTCAAAATAACTTTTTTTAGCTTTTTAAATCTCAGGGCATTATCGGTAAGAGGGTAGATTTTGATTTCACCTTTTACTCCATGAGGCTTAAGGACTTCGCCAACCACTACAGTATCCACGTGTTTTACCTTCTTACAAGGATTTTCCAAGAACTTACAAGAATTTTCTAAAAAGGATTTTCCAAATCCAAATTTAAATATCAAGACGCCAATCGGAACAATATTAGATTAAGGAAGTCAGGAGACAGTACTTTAATTCTGCCTCCTGCCTTTCAACAATAAGATATATACTCTTAATCATGGTTAGAGATCAATATCCACAATTACTTTACGACCGTCTTTAACAGCCGCAGCTTTAACAATAGTTCGAATTGCATTGGCTATTTTGCCCTGCTTGCCAATAACTTTTCCCATATCTTCCGGAGCAACCGACAATTGGAGGTGTATGGTTTTATCCGTGGCATACTGAGCAACTATAACCTGGTCGGGATGATCCACCAAAGCCTTAGCCAATACCTCGACAACTTCTTTCAGAGCAAACACCCCCATGCTTACTTAGAGTTATGAGAGTTATGGAATTTTTCCATAATCCCGGCTTGGCTAAGCAAAGATCTTGCTGTATCTGTAGGTTGTGCCCCTTTGGCCAGCCATTCCAAAGCTCTGTTCTCATCAATTTTAATAACATGAGGGTTTTTGGTAGGATCGTAATAACCAATCTCTTCAATAGCTTTACCATCACGCCGGGTCGCTGAATCACAAACTACTAAACGATAAAACGGATTCTTTTTGGCACCCATACGGTGCAGGCGGATACTTGTTGCCACATTTTCACCTCCTCAACCATAGTAAATTATACAAATTGTATTTAGAAGGGAAAAGGAAATTTTGCCAAGGTTTTTTTCCCTTGTCCGCCTTTTTTCCCTTTTTTTCCTTTCTTGCCTTTCTGGGGCCCGGACCTTCCCCCTATTCCTCCCATTCCCGGGAAGGCGGAAAGTTGCTTCATCATTTTTTTTGTTTGCTCATATTGCTTTAAGAATCTCCCTACTTCCACAACAGTGGTACCGCTGCCTTTGGCTATTCTTTTTTTTCGGGAGTCTTTAATAATCATAGGCTTTCTTCGTTCTTCCGGGGTCATGGAACAAATAATCGCTTCTATCCTGTTCAGATCCTTTTCGTCAATTTCAATTCCTTTTAATTGTTTGCCGATACCCGGAATCATTTCCAGGAGAGAGGAAAGGGAACCCATTTTTTTGATCTGTCTCAATTGATCAAGATAATCATCCAAGGTCAGTTCTTGTTTGCGGATCTTTTCTTCCAATTCCCTGGCCTTTTTCTCGTCAATGGTCTGTTGCGCTTTCTCAATTAAGGTGAGAATATCGCCCATGCCCAGGATTCTGGAAGCTACCCGGTCAGGATGAAATACTTCCAAAGCATCCATCTTCTCGCCAACTCCGGCAAATTTTATGGGGCAACCGGTTACGGCTTTGACCGAAAGGGCGGCACCGCCCCGGGTATCGCCATCCATTTTGGAAAGTATAACCCCGGTTAAACCGAGTTGATTATGGAAGGCCTCTGCCACGTTGACTGCATCCTGGCCGGTCATGGCATCCACAACC
>JAAYII010000232.1 GCA_012523535.1 Peptococcaceae bacterium | reverse complement strand
CTGGGCCGTGGTTTTCCTGTGAATCTCGGGATTGGCAGGGTTTTCAAACTGCTGGGGAATAAAGGAATTGGGGATAGAGGCAGCCAATTCTTCAGCCTTCTTAATCGCCCCGCTCATGCCTTCCGCTCCGGGAGTCAAAACCACTTCCGCCCCCAAAGCTTTGAGAAGTTTTCTCCTTTCCAGGCTTACGGAATCAGTCATGGTAATAATTACTCTATAACCTTTGGCTGCGGCCACAAAAGCCAGCCCTATGCCCGTGTTGCCGCTGGTAGGCTCAATAATCACCGAGTCTTTATGCAAAAGTCCTCTCTCTTCGGCATCCTTGATCATGGCATAGCCTATCCGGTCCTTGACGCTCCCGGCCGGGTTGAAAGACTCCAACTTGGCCAGAACAGTGGCTTTGAGCCCCAACTCGCCGCTAAAATTTGCCAATTCCAACAGGGGAGTATGCCCTATAAGCTCGGTAATATTTTTGGCTATCTTTGCCATTATGGTAACCTCCTTATTGACTTTTCATGGCACGTTTATTTCTTAGGTCTAATTGACTTTTTGTGGCACGTTTATTTCTCAGGTTAATTATTGAGTTTTTCACAGCACGACCATTACTTGAGTAAATCATGCCGCTTCTCTAAATCATGCCGCCTCTCATTCAGGCTGCCGCTGCGATAGCCCTTGAGATCCAGGGCTGTATATAAAAACCCTATCTCCGCAAACTTTTGATAAATCCCTTCCGCTATTGAGGGTTCCAGGGCCCTGGCCATATCCTGGGGAAGCAGCTCGATCCTGGCCACATCGCCGTGATAGCGCACCCGCACTTGTTTAAAGCCCAGATCCAACAGGTACTGCTCAGCCAGATCGATTTTGCTTAACTTTTCCTCCGTTATCTCTTCCCCGTAGGGAATCCTGGAGGCCAGGCAGGCCAAGGAAGGCTTAGACCAGGAGGCCAGCCCGTATTCCCGGGACAGGGTCCTTATTTCTTCTTTAGTCAAGCCCGCCTTGAGTAAGGGGCTTTCTATTCCCAGTTCCGCCAAAGCCTTTTTCCCCGGGCGGTAATCCTCCAAATCATCCAGATTGGATCCTTCGGCCACATATGTAATACCTTTTTGAGCCGCCACAGCCAATATTTTTTCAAATATTAGTTTTTTGCATATGTAGCAGCGGTCAGGCGGATTTTTCCTTAATTCCGCCTGCTCTAACACATCACCGCTTATGATTAAATGTTCAATATCTTGATCCAGGCAAAAGGCTTTGGCCTCCTGCAATTCTCTGTCCGGGAAAAACTGTGACTTAGCAGTAACCGCCAGCACATTTTCTTTCCCCAGTAGCTCCCTGGCAACTTTCAGCAAAAAAGTGCTGTCCACTCCCCCGGAAAATGCTATTAATACCCGGCCCTTATCTTTTAATTCCCGCTTCAAAAACTCCAATTTTTCCCGGTAATCCATTATGGCTCCTGTCCTCCGTTAAAACTGCCAAAAATTTATTAGATCACAAATTCCACTGTGCAAAAACAAAATTCGTTGGGACAAAATTTCCTTACCTTTGATCCAATTTTTTTGCTGTTTACAGCATAAACAAAATAGTTTTTTTTGTCCAGCAGCCTCCATTAGATCTTCAAGCCCTTGTTGTATAGTTTTTTTATTTTCTTAAATACTAGAACTGACAATTTATTTAGATGAACAGACCAGCAGAAGGGGAATCATTATGGCCAAAGCGAAAAATGAAGAAGTTAAGAAAGAAAAACTTAAAAACAAAGTTGAAAAAGCCCTTGCCCAAGATAAGGAGTTGAGCAAGAGCTATGATATCAACGTGGATGTTATCGATGGAGATGTGCATCTATCCGGCATAGTGGATACCCTGGCCGATAAGAACAGGGCGGAACGGCTGGTGAGATCCGTACCCGAA
Organism: Peptococcaceae bacterium; assembly: GCA_012523535.1. GTDB lineage: Bacteria > Bacillota > Desulfitobacteriia > Desulfitobacteriales > Syntrophobotulaceae > JAAYMU01. Next base: position 2,131 of record JAAYII010000232.1, on the reverse strand, counting down.
GTCCAATATCTCGATAACGATCTTACCATCTCCACCGATGGAGCCATAACCGACAAAGGAGTGGAATTCGAAGTTTCGGAAGAATTGCAGGCCGACCCCCGGGTAAATACCAAGCATATCGGCGCCAAAAGCAGCCGGGGCAAAGTTTTCTTAGTCGGCCATTCCGACGATCCGGAAGAAATAAAAGCAGCCCAAGAGGCTGCTTCCCGAGCCAGGGGAGTAAAGGAAGTAATTTCCCAAGTGAAACCTGTTAAACAGGATCCCGAAAGCTATCTCTTCCATAGTCAAGTCAGAAACGATCAGGAAGAAACTGATGCTCATGAATAGATTCATGAATAAAATAATAAATAAAACAATGAATTAATTGTGAAATGAACAATGTTTGAGAAAGAAAACCTTCTTAAAAAATGCCTTCTTAACGGATTTGATTCAAATCATAAGGAGTTTCCTGATAGACATAATAGTTGAGCCAGTTTTGGAACAACAGGTTGGCATGGCCCCGCCAGTTGACAATAGGATCGCGCTTGGGGTCATCGTTGGGGAAATAATTGACAGGAACCTGAATATCCAATCCTCTGCTAATGTCCCTTTCGTATTCATATTTTAAAGTCAGGGCGTCATATTCCGGATGGCCGGTTATGAAAACTTGCCTGCCGTCCTTGCGGGCCACCATGAAAACTCCGGCCTCGTCGGACACAGCCAGGATTTCCAGTTCCTTATGTTTTTCAATATCCTCGGCCCTCACTTCCGTGTAACGGGAATGGGGTGCATAAAACACATCATCAAATCCACGCAAAAAACTGTTGTTATTTTTATTGTAAGTTCGGTGGCTAAATATGCCGAACATTTTTTTGGGCAAAATATACTTGGGAATCCCGTAATGGTAATAGAGGCCTGCCTGCGCCCCCCAGCATACATACATGGTGGAAAAGACATTGGTCAGACTCCAGGACATGATACTTTTAAGCTCTTCCCAATAATCCACTTCTTCAAAATCCATTATTTCCACAGGCGCCCCGGTAATAATCAAACCGTCAAATTTCTGGTCTTTAACTTCCTCAAAAGAATAATAAAATCTTTTTAAATACTCCAGCGGGGTGTGGGAGGGTTGATGGGTTTTGGTATAGAGCAAAGTTATTTCTATTTGCAGGGGGGAGTTACTTAATAGGCGCAGGTACTGGGTCTCGGTGACAATTTTGGTCGGCATAAGGTTTAATAAGGCTATTCTTAAAGGCCGGATGTCCTGGTGTATGGCCCTGTCTTCACCCATAATAAATATATTCTCATTTTCCAATATTCCTTTGGCCGGAAGGTCGTCAGGTATTTTTATAGGCATTGGCTTCTCCTCCTAGTCCCTTATCTAAAATATTTTTTTGTATATAGTATTTTTGTTTGGGATATTTATCTTTTTGTGTTAGACTTATTACAATACTATATTTAAAAAGGATGTTTTTCATGATCAAAATTGTAACCGACAGTGTCGCCGAAATCCCGCAAGCCATTATTGATAAATATGATATTACCGTAATCCCTCTATATGTCAATATTATGGACCAAAGTTTTCTTGATGGGATGGATATTAACGCTCAAACCGTCTGCGAATATATAAACCAGGGCTATTATCCGCAAACTTCACAGGCGCCGCCCCATGAATTTTATCAAGTCTTTGACCGTTTAACCAGCAACGGGGATGAAGTTCTAGCCATAACCATGTCTTCCCAATTAAGCGGCACTTATCAAGCAGCCTTGGCTGCCAAAGAACAGTTGCCGGACAGAAAGATTACCGTTCACGACAGTATGGGAGTTTCCCTGGGGCAAGGTCTCCAGGTTATCGAAGCGGCCAAAATGGCTTTGCTCGGTAAATTAACGGAAGAAATCCTCCCTTATTTGCATCGAATCCGCAGCAAAATGAATTATGCCATAATTATTAACAGTTTAGAATATGTCTTTAAAGGAGGGCGCATTAGCAAAGCCCAATATATTGCCGGTAATCTCCTGAATTTGAAACTCGTTTGCGGCTCGGACGGCACAGGCAAAATCAGCCTGGTGGATAAATTCATAGGCAAGGAAAAAAGTATCGTTCGCTGGATATCCAGGCATTTGTCCAACCTCAACCTCAAAGACAAAACCG
>JAAYII010000231.1 GCA_012523535.1 Peptococcaceae bacterium | reverse complement strand
TTAGAGGATATTCTTCCTCGGTTATTGTTCCGCCCGCTATACAGCTCAGTCCGCTATGCAGAAACGAAGCCCGCATAACCGATTTCAATCCGTACCGACTGCGGATTTCATCAACAGCACGATCCATAGCCCTTTGTTTTTCCATATCCTGTTCAAAAATACTGGCTTGGATCAAACTGTTGCTGCTAAGTTCCGCCACCCTGACTCCCAGATGCCTGATTGGTTCTTGACGCCAGATTTCATCAAAAAGCTCACAGGCGATCTCATGAATCCGATTGGTGGAATCCGTAGGCGTAGAGAGTTTCCGCTGATGAGAATAAGAATAAAACTCATTGGTCTTAATAGACACGGCTACCAGCCCCGCCAGATACTTGGCCTGACGCAGCCTGATTCCCACACTTTCTACCAGGGAAAGCAAAACCAGACTGGCTGTTTGCCGGTCATGAACATCAAAAGGGATAGTTGTTGAATTGCCTATACCCTTAATAGCCACCCTTCTGTTGGGGATGACCGGAGATTCATCCTGCCCATTGGCAAAATTCCAAAGCAAATAACCATAACTTTTTAAAAAAGATTTTAACCACTGGGGATCTGTGTTGGCCAAGTCGCCAATAGTCAAAATTCCCCGATCCCTTAACTTGGCGGCGGTAGCCCGTCCTACACCGAAAAGCTTTTCCACAGGAAGGGGCCACATTTTGTAAGGTATTTCCTCGGGGAACAGGGTGTGGACCATATCCGGTTTTTTTAATTCCGAACCCATCTTGGCTAAAAGTTTATTGGAAGATATCCCGACATTTACCGTAAAACCAAGCTCCTCCTTGATCTGTTCCTTAAGGCGGTAAGCCGCTTGCAACGGATCGCCCAACGTTTGGACCATACCGGTATAGTCCAAGAAATATTCGTCAATCGAATACTGTTCCACCAGGGGAGAATACTCTTGCAAAACCTCGCCGAAGGCTTTGCTGCACTGCATATAAAAATAATAATCAGGCGGAACAACAATGAGTTTCGGGCATTTGGCCCGGGCTGAAAAAACCGGTTCCCCGGTTACGATGCCATATTTTTTGGCAGGAATAGATCTAGCTAGAACAATCCCGCGCCTGGTCTCCTGGTTACCGCCCACTACAGACGGTACGGTCCGTAAATCTAAACTGTCTCCGTATTGAAGCCGGCGAACGGCTTCCCAAGACAGATAAGCGGAATTGGCATCTACGTGAAAAATTAAGCGCCTACCCAAAAAATTCACCTCTAATTTTTAATTTACAAGCAAATGACAATGAAATGCTTGGCTCTTATAACCCACCAAACTGCCTTAGATTTTAAACAAAAACCATTTCCCGGAATCGGGCTCAAATTTTAGTTCGAAAACTTTCGAAAGCCCCTTAACCATGCTTTGGCAACGAAAAGTGATCATTTTATTGCCCGCCAGCTTCTCTTCGGATCTAAAACTGACATGTTCCACGGTAATAACGACGGGAAAACCATTTTCTATAATTCTAAACTTTAACGGTGTGGACACTCCATTAAGATTAAATGAGGCTATTACTTCAATGGGTTTCATTACAACCTTCACTGCCATCCCACCCTAAAATTATAATTATAGAACATATGTTCGTATATAGATTATACATGTGAATAAGATTTATTACAAGAATATTAGGACCGGAAATTCCCAGGAAGTTATTAACAAATGTTGACAAATGGCCATTTTCGAAAGGGTAGGATTTTATTGATGAATTTATTTTCACATGTGCGGGTATATTTGTTCACATAAATTGAAACAAACGCCACATAAAAAAACGACCGAAACTTTATACAACCTATAAATTAAAGCATTGTCTCGCTTTGTTGTGAATTGGCATAAATTTTGCATAAGATTTCAATTTGGTCTGGTTATTTTAAACATGCCTGTCCAAACCGACTCGACAAACCAGGATTAAACAACTTATAATAAAAAGGCAAAGATAAACAAATAATATTGGAGGTGTACAGAATGAAAGTAGTAAGAGCAAATGAAGGTAATGTTTATGATGCTCCTAATCATTTTAATATGTGGGGTGTTCGCAAGTTTGGTCCCCCTGAAGGAGCCAAAAACCTCAATGTATCTATTTCCGAGTTTTTGCCGAATGGCGGCGCAACAATGTGTTCCTCGGACAAGGAAAGAATCTACTATGTCCTGAGAGGCTCAATCACCGTCGAAGAGGAAAACGGAACCAAGCATGTTCTGAATGAGGGCGACATGATCCATATTCCTCCCGGTGAAAACCGCAGCATGGCTGTCAATGGCCTGGTTGCAGCCAGAGTACTGGTCATCATGGTCATGAATGTTTGATTAAAAATAATTAGACAAAAAAGTAACCCAAAAATTAAAAAAAGAAGAGGTATGACATGAAAACACTGAATGACATCAAAAAGATTGCCGTTCTAGGTGCCGGTACCATGGGACCCGGTATAGCCCAAATGTTCGCTATGGGTGGTTATGAGGTTACGATGTGGACCCGTAGAGAGTCCACACGCGAGCAGGCGATAAAAACTCTGCGTAAAAGCTTGGAAACTTTCGTGGAAGAGGATTTGCTGCCCGCTTCCCAGCTGGAAGAAGTCTTCAACAGGGTTAATTTTGCCTATACTGTAGAAGATGCAGTAAAAGGTGCTAATTTTATTCAAGAGACCATCGTGGAAAACAAGGAAGCTAAAATCGAGCTTTATGCCAAACTCGAAGCCTGTGCCAGCAAAGATTGTATTATTGCCTCCAATACCTCGGGCTTAAATATTTTCGAACTGGTTCCGGAAAGCTTACTTCCGCAGATGGTTATCGCTCACTGGTATGCTCCTCCTTACCTTATACCTTTGGTTGAAGTGGTTAAGAGCGAGCAAGCGCCTCAAGAATATGCAACCATAACAGTCGAACTTTTAGAAAAATGCGGCAAGACGCCTGTTTTGATGAAAAAGTTTATTCGTGGCTATATTGCTAACCGCCTGCAAATGTGTCTCAATCAAGAAGTCTTTTATTTATTGGACAACGGGTATTGCACGCCGGAAGATATCGATAAAGCTGTTCAAGCCAGCTTTATTCCTCGTGCAGTTGTTTTGGGTTTATGCAAACGTGCCGATTTCGGCGGCCTGGACATGACAGCCAACAACTTTAAAAACAAAAGCTATACCATGCCGCCTCCGGTAGATATGCCTAAAACACTGGCTGAACATATCGAAAAAGGTGAATTAGGCTTTAAGACCGGCAAAGGGTTCTATGATTATACGAATGTCGATAAAGAAGCAGTCCTTGCTAAACGCGACAAACAGTTGTTTGAAATCTTTAAAATCGCCAAAAAGTTCATGGATGACCCTTGCGATGTTATTAAATAATTAAGCAAAAGCCAGTTGACCTTAAGTTATTTTTGAATTTAGTGTTTAAACATAAATATGTTAAAGATAAAATTTTCTTATTTTACCAACATTTAAGCTAATCAATTTTATCCTAACAGTTACAAAAAATAGAGAAAGGAAGAGACTTAATGGCTAAGAGTAAAAAGCTTATAATTACAGCTGCCATGGTCGGTAACGCAACCTCAAGAGAACAAACTCCATATGTTCCTATTACTCCCGATGAAATAGCAGCTGATGCTGTAGCCTGTGTGAAGGCCGGCGCTTCCGTCCTGCACATTCATGTACGCGATAAAGACGGCATTAACACTATGGATCCTGAGGTTTGGAAAGAAGTTATTACTAAAGTACGTGCAGCTCTTAAAGCCGAAGGTTTGGATGCCATTCTGAATCCGACTACTTCCGGTTCTAAGTTTCCTGATGAAATGAGAATCCATCACCTCGACTTTATTAAACCGGAAATGTGTTCCTTTGACCCGGGTTCCATGAACTGGGCCAACAGCTTTGTTTTCTTAAACACCCCCACTTTCCTGGAAAAACTGGGCAAACACATTCAAGAAATTGACGTTAAACCTGAAATCGAGATTTTTGACGGCGGTCATATCCAAAACGTCTATTATTACTTCAAAAAAGGAATTCTCAAAACTCCTTGCCATATTCAATTCGTGCTCGGGGTTACCGGCGCTATGCCTGGCGATGCCGAATCTCTGGCTTATTTGCTGCCTAAGATTCCTGAAGGCTCCACCTGGTCTATTACCGGTATCGGTAAAGCCCACATTCCTTGCATGCTCTTAGGACTGGCAGCCGGCTGCGACGGACTGCGCGTTGGCCTGGAAGATAACCTTTATCTCGATAAGGGAGTTTTGGCCACCAATGCTCAGCTTGTGGAAAGAGCAGTTAAACTTGCCAAACTTTGCAACCGTGAAATTGCGACGGCAGAAGAAGCCCGCGAAATTCTCGGCGTAAAGAAAAAAGTTGACTAAGAATTGATTCTCATGAACCGAATACATGAGAATATAAAAATTTGATGGGAGGTTTTATCATATGGCTTATATGCCCCTTGATAAGAGTAAACTTTATCTCGACAGGAACAAAATGACAAAAATTTATGATCTGTCCCAGCCTTGGTGTACAGACACTCCGCTTTGGCCCTTCCCCGGTCCGCGTCAGGACCTTATTTTCCCACGGGGCCAGTATCTGGGCCGCTTCCACAAACGCACTATGACTTATACCGGTACACTCCATGCAGGCACTCATATGGATGCTCCTAACCACGTTCTTCATGAAGAAGAAGTAGATCGTGCCAGAAACGGTTACACTTTTGATGAAATTCCGCTTGAATACTGCATCGGCACCGGTGTTATTCTTGATATGCGCCACCTCCGGGATGAGTTTGAAGCCAAATGGAAAACCGGCTTTGAACCAGATCTCTGGTATGAACTGAAACCGGAAGATTTTGAAAAAGCCTGCAAAAAAGACGGCTTAGAAATTAGAGAGTATGACTGGGTAGTTGTTAATACCGGTTTCCATCATTATTGGAGAATCAACAATGACAAATATTTCAACTATTATCCGGGCATGGGTCCCGAAGTTGCTAAATGGCTTATTTATGAAAAGAAAATTAAAGGTATTGCCGGTACCTGGGGTGCAACTGACGCTCCGCTGTGGCATTATCCGCTCAGCGAACAAATGCCTTGGCTCGATAAAGCCTATCGCAAAGCTACAGGTAAAAATCCTGATGAATTGTTCCCAGACTATGAACCCTGCCACAGACTCTTTATGCAAGCCGGTTGCTGCACCATAGAAAATGCCGGCGGCGACATTGATGAAGTCACAGGTAGACGTATGATCATTGCCGCTTTCCCATTCCGCTGTGAAATGGCTGATGGCGGTTTCGTCAGACTCGTTGCTTGGGAGCCGGGCTCCTTCTAAACCGAATAAAGACTTTGCCCCACAAGATACTTGTGGGGCAAAGTAAGTCTAGCTGAAAGACAAATACACTTTACAGATGTCGTTTAAATCAAAAATGTATTTAGCTTAATTTGATAAATTAATTAATTTTTTGAAATGGGGTGCAATCAATGTCAACGAAATTGTTTGATTTGACAGGTAAATACGCTGTTGTTATTGGTGGAGGCGGCGGAATCGGCCATTCCATGGCTCAGGGGCTTGCTGAAGCCGGAGCTAAAGTAGCTATTGCCAGCCGTAATTTGGACAACCTTAGAGCTGTAGCCGACGCATTCAAAAAAGAAAGCGGCTTAACACTTGATGTTTTCCAGGTTGACGCTTCCGATGAAGAAAGTATTAATAAACTGGCTCAAGATGTAAAGAAAGCTTATGGTAGAGTTGATATTTTAGTCAATTCCCAGGGCTTTAACGTTAAATATCCGGCACTGGAATTTGATATGAAAGAATGGGATCGCCTGTTTGCCGTCAATGTTAAAGGTGTTATGATGGCTTGCAAGGCTTTCGGTGCCATTATGATTGAACAGAAATACGGCAAAATCATTAATGTCTCTTCTGTGCGCGGTATCCGTGCCAATGCCGGCGGCAACAGCGCTTACTGTGCTTCCAAAGCTGCCGTGGATATGATTACGCGTTGCCTGGCCGCTGAATGGGCTAAATTCGGAGTCAGGGTCAATGCCGTCTGCCCGGCTCTCATTGCCACCCCGATGA
>JAAYII010000230.1 GCA_012523535.1 Peptococcaceae bacterium | reverse complement strand
GGTCATACCCGTTATATCAACTTCCTGGAAAGAATCCGTGCCCAGAAGATGAGTAGGCACTTGACCTGTGAGAACAACCAAGGGTACGGAATCCATATAAGCGTTGGCGATTCCGGTAACCATATTGGACGCCCCCGGCCCCGAGGTAGCCAGACATACACCCACTTTACCACTGGCACGGGCATAACCGTCAGCGGCATGAACCGCGGATTGTTCATGGCGAGGCAGGATATGCCTAATCGAACTGTCGAGCAGGGCATCATAGAGGGCTAACAATGCCCCTCCGGGATAACCGAATATTAATTCTACCCCTTCTTTTTCCAGAACTTCCAGAAGGGCTTTCGCCCCGTTATACTTACCGGAATCAAGACTTTTTTCATCTTCCCAAGTGAATTCCGGATCACTGGTAATGTAAATGTCTTGTTCTGGCTTAGCCATTTTATTAATCCTCCTTCATCGGTCTGAAGGCAGCTCCTTTATTGGCTGATTGCACAAACTGGGCATAACGTCCCAAATAACCCGTTCGTCCGGCTACTTGATAAGCTTTTTTCAACCCTTTAGCCGGGTCAAACTTTTCCCTGCGCGCTTTTTTTTCTTCTTCGGGCAAAAGCCAGTCAATAGTACGTTTAGTCAAATCTATTCTAATAATGTCGCCATTTTCCACAAAAGCTATATCTCCCCCTAAAGCTGCTTCAGGAGAAATATGACCGATGGAAAGTCCTCTGCTTCCCCCTGAAAAACGGCCGTCGGTGAGCAGGGCAACAGTGGAATCGAGTCCCATACCGGCCAAAGTAGCCGTAGGCCCGAGCATTTCTCTCATACCGGGGCCACCTTTTGGGCCTTCATAACGGATAATAAGGACATCTCCTGCTTTTATTTCACCGCTGCGAATAGCTTGAGCAGCATCATCTTCTCCGTCAAATACTTTGGCTTTTCCTTCAAAAACAATGTCCCGTTCGGCTAATGCTCCCACTTTGATAACTGCGCCTTCAGGAGCCAGATTGCCAAATAATATGCTTAAACCGCCTTGAGGTGAATAAGGTTTATCCAATGGACGGATGACATTAAAATCCTTAACTTCGGCTTTGGCCAACCTTTCCGCTAAAGTAGTGCCGGAAACAGTCATTACGGAACCGTCAATCAGACCTGCATCGAGCAAGGTTTTAAGAACCGCACTAATACCGCCAGCCTCATGAAGGTCTACCAAATAATGCCCGTTCACAGCCGGACTTAATTTGCAAATTTGGGGTGTTTTCTCACTTATGGCATTTATTTCAGCCAGGTTAAAATCAATTTCCCCTTCATTGGCAATTGCCGGCAAATGAAGTATGGTATTGGTCGAGCAACCAAGAGCCATATCGGCAGCGATGCCGTTCATTATTGAAGCTTTAGTAACTATGTCTCGGGGACGAATATTACTGCGCCAAAGATTCATGACCTGATAGCCGCTTTCTTTGGCCAACACAATTCTTTCCGAATAAACGGCGGGAATTGTACCGTTACCGGGCAAAGCCAATCCTAAAACTTCCGTCAGGCAATTCATGGAATTAGCCGTAAACATCCCTGCACAGGAGCCACAGGTTGGGCAAGCTTTTTGCTCATAGCTTTTCAACCATTCCTCATCTTTCTGCCCGGAATGAACTTTGCCTACCGCTTCAAATACCGTGATTAAGTTGACCTCTTCCCCCTGAAACTTTCCAGGTAGCATAGGCCCGCCGCTGACCACAATGGAAGGCAGGTTAAGCCGCATAGCAGCCATCAGCATTCCCGGGACTATTTTATCGCAACTGGGGATAAGCACCAGGGCATCCAAACAATGGGCTCTAGCCATGATTTCAATAGAATCGGCAATCAGTTCGCGGCTGGCCAGAGAAAAATGCATGCCTTCGTGCCCCATGGCAATGCCGTCGCAAACCCCGATAGTCGGAAATTCCAGCGGGGTCCCACCGTTCTCGCGCACTCCGGCTTTGACTGCTTCAGTAAGCTGACGCAGGTGCATATGACCAGGAACCAATTCGTTAAATGAATTAACCACACCCACCAAAGGCTTTTCCATTTCCCTGTCCGTAAGCCCTAAGGCTCTGAATAAAGAGCGGTGTGGCGCTCTGTCAATTCCTTTTTTTACGGCGTCGCTGTTCATATGACCTCTCCTTTAATTTCAATCTTCAAATCTTGATATCAAATATAAACAATCTTTGTTCAACCAACAATCATATTTCATTTAGGTCCAATAACTTGCTTTTTTATCCAATACATTAAATAACCTGTTTTCCTATCCAGCACAATTAAAAAGATTTAAAGGGGCTCTCCGTTGTTTCTGGCATACTCTTGGAAAGCCGCCAATAATTTTTTAAATACCGGTCCTGGCTTACCATCACCAATTATTCTGGAATCAACCGCGGTGACAGGAATAAGCTCGGCGGCGGTTCCGGTCAAGAAACACTCATCCGCGGTATAAACATCAACCAGATTAAATAAATCCTCTCTAACCGGTATATCATAATTACGTGCCAACTCTATTACAGTGTCCCTAGTAATTCCTTTTAAAATTCCGGCATAGATGGTCGGCGTAATCAGTACCCCGTCTTTAACTATAAACACATTGTCACCGGTCGCTTCACAAACATAACCTTCCTGATTTAACAGCAAAGCTTCCAAAACACCCGCTCTGTTAGCTTCTATTTTAGCCATAATATTATTTAAATAATTCAAAGACTTGATTCTGGGGCTTAAGGCGTCAGCACTGTTACGTCTAGTAGCGGCTGTTATTACTTCCATTCCGTTTTCATACATACTCTGGGGATATAGCGTAATGTTGCCGGCAATACAGACAATTGTAGGTTTGGGGCATTTCCGGGGATCCAAACCCAAATCTCCTACACCTCTAGAAATAACAAGACGAATGTAAGCATCGGAGAGCTTATTTTTTCTTACCGTTTCCACAACAATATCCATCATTTCCCTACGGCTGATTTCTACATTCAATAGAATAGCTTTAGCCGATTCATATAATCGATCGATATGTTCCTTTAGTTTAAAAACCCGTCCGTTATAAGCCCTAATTCCTTCAAATACACCGTCACCGTAGAGAAAACCATGATCAAAGACGGAAACTTTAGCTTCCTCTTTGTCTACAAATTTGCCATCAAAATAAATAATCATAACTTTTCTCTCCTTAGTAGCAAAATAACATTATCATTATTATAATACTTGATGGTTGCTTCGACCAGAGAAAGAAAACAATATTTACCTTTCTGATATATCAAAAAGCTTAATAACATTACAGCTGTTATAGAACATGGATTGATTCTTCATAGTTTATATGATACAGTTCCCAGTGTCAATATTTACAGAAAAACATCTTGCCAAACTAAAAACTGATTGTTATAATGTCCACTATATGAATACAATTGTATCTGTTACACGGATAGGAGTGGTTTTATGAATAAAGTAGTTATCGGTTTATTAGGATATGGCACGGTCGGTTCCGGGGTGGCTTCAATCTTAAGAACCAACCGTTTTGATATAAATTGCCGAACTCATGCCGACCTTACAATCAAAAAGGCTCTGGTACGCAATCTCCG
>JAAYII010000229.1 GCA_012523535.1 Peptococcaceae bacterium | reverse complement strand
GGTTATATTCAGGCTGACAAAGCTTTGAATATGTAAATTCTATTAAAAGCTGCAGGTCTTTACAGACCGGCAGCTTTTAAAATATTACAAATTTAAACTAACATAGTAATTTCAAGCATTTATTCTTTAAAACCGCCCAATATTTCTTGCCACCATAAAGGCTTCTGCATTAGCAGTAGTAATATTACGAGGAGAAACACAATCTCCGATTTGGTAAAATTCAGGAGCGCAAAAATTAAAAGCCAGGGCTTCTTCCCTTAAAGGTTTCTGTCCTACGGCATAGATTACAGTATCAGCCCTAAAGAATTTTTCTCCTTCAGGAGTTTCTGCCAACACACCCTCTTCTTTGATTTCCTTAGCCTTAGTCTTAAACTCAATTTTCAGCCCACGTTTCTTAATTTCTAACTTAAGACCGGGAATATGGAGGAAATTACCACCGTCACTGATATGATCAAGCATTTCAATATTGGTTACTTTTTTACCCTTATTTATTAAATGCAGTCCCAGCTCCACACCTACTAAACCGGCTCCTAAAATAACCACATTTTCACCAATCCGGTCAACCGCGGTATAAGCATCCTGGGCCGACATAACATTCGGTCTGTCTATTCCCGGAATAGGCGGTTTTATCGGCTCGGCACCAATGGCAGCGATAATGACATCAGCGCCGATTTTTTGAGCGTATTCAGGTGTTACCTCAGTGTTTAAACGCAAGTCGATATTGGGAGAATTTTCAATAAATCTGGCTTGTTGGTTAAGGTAATAATCAAGCGGTTTTTTGAAATAGACGTCTTCTTCACAGCGTAACACACCGCCTAAGCGAGAACTTTTTTCGCATAAAATAACCTCATGCCCACGCTCAGCACAGGTTAGGGCCGCTTGCATACCGCCAATACCGCCACCAATGACCAGGACTTTTTTCTTTTTAGCAGGGGGAATGTCGTATTTCATTTCATATTCGCGTCCAGTCTCAGGATTGATGGAACAATAAGGTTCTCCGTAAAGCATTTCATTGGAGAAGCAGGCCAAACAACGCATGCATTTCCTTACTTTATCTTCATTTCCGGTACGTACTTTATTCGGAAAATCCGGGTCGGCCAGAAGCTGCCGGGCAGCCTCCACCACATCGGCTTGGCCGGAAGCAATAATCTCTTCCATTAGCTCAGGATTATTTAAAGCCCCAATAGCTGCAACCGGAGTTTTCACATGTTTTTTGATTTCTGCCGCATATTTGACATTGACACCGTCTTCCAGGAACATACTGGGATGAGTAACGGCAAATACTTCTTCCACCTCGTGATTGCCCGCGGAGACATGAATCAGGTCCACATATCCATCCAGTTGTTTGGCAATTGCAATGCCTTCATCTATGTCATAGCCTCCTTCGTAGCATTCCGAGCCGCTTATACGAATTTCTATCGGGAATCCTGGCCCGACTTCTTTACGAATAGCTTTTAAAACAGCCAAAACCAGACGCGCCCGGTTCTCTATGCTGGGGCCACCCCATTTGTCTTTACGGGTATTTGTTTTTGGGGAAAGGAACTGGTGGAGCAACCAACCGTGACCGGCGTGTACAGTTACCATGCCAAACCCGCATTTTTTAGCTAAAGCCGCTCCTTCAGCGAATTTGCGAATAGTACGTTCAATAATTTCTTCATCCATGGGGCGGATGAGTCGTCCATCCACTTCGCATTCTACCGGTCCATAGGCAATACCATGGGATTCACCGCCAAAAAAGGAGAGCTCGCGGTTTGCATACATCCCGGCATGGGTTAATTCCAAAGAAGCAACAGCGCCATAAACTTTTATCCCATGGGCTATGGTAGCGAGATTTCTATGAATAAAAGGTGTATCCAGGGAGATTTGGCCGCGGCCGCCTCGCCCGATTTCGCCGTCCACAATTCCTTCAAAGGTGGCTACACTGGCAGCTCCGCCCATGGCTTTTCTGCCGTAATAAGCGGCTGCCGCATAACCATCGTTGAGATAGCCGTCTCCGTTAACATTTTGAAAACCCGTAGGAGAAGAAAATATTCGGTTACGGAATAACGTATTGCCTAAGGTAATTGGAGTAAAAAGATGGGGATACTTACATTTATACATGGCATGATCTCCTTTTCTTTTTATCTATATTTTATTTTTATTATAAGGACAAATAATAAAATCAACAATTGAAAAAATTCACAAAACTTTAAGCTTTTATTTGACATAAATAACAATAATTATTCCATAAAGTTTACTTGACTATTATTTGATATAACGTATTCAACTAATTTAAATTTTTAAATAATATATCACCTTATTTACTTTGTTTATGTTTCTGCACTTTTTTCTATCTGTAAGCAGCAGGATACGGACATAATAGCGTAAGCCTTGCCTGTTTGCTAATTATGTAATTAAATACTTGGAAAGATTATGATACAATATTGATGCATTAGTATTAATTTTTTTAACTTTCGTAAAAAAGGAGGGATAATACTTGATTGCCGAACCAAGCTTTTATCCCAGGCCTTAAATAATTAAGAGAGTGTGGGGTTAATATGGATCATCGTGTTGATAATAAAATGCAGCCGGATATGTTTAAAACCTTGGCTGAAATGTATGAGCAAAACAGAAGGCTGCAGGAAAAAAGAGAGCAGAAAATTTGGACGACGGTAGTTTTGCCGGTAAGACTTGCCGGTACCTTTAGCAGGCTGACCAAGAATGACCTGGATCCCATTCGCAAAAACCTCAACCTAAAAAACATGAGCACTTTAAATAAGCACGATTTAATTCAACAATTAGTCAAGATCATACCTTCAAAATTCATTGAAGTCCTAAACTTTTTGGACGAGGAAAGATGTGAACTTCTAGTAAAGATGGTAAAAAGGGGCGGCTTTATATCCGCCAATAACATGTCCTTTTCTAAAATTAATTTTTTTATCAATTATGGTATTGCTTTCCCTGGAATTTACAAAAAGCGCAGAATATTATTTATGCCAAAAGAACTCATTGATACTTTTAATAAACTCAATATCATGAAGCTAAAATATATCACACAGCGTAATACGGAATGGATTAGACTTACTTACGGATTGCTATACTATTATGGTGTAATGTCCACATGGACCGCCATGAATACAATTAAAAAGCTTACCGGCAATGAGGTTGACTTTATCAAATACATAAATGTGTTGTCTCTGGCCAACGACTATTATCAGCAGGTGAAAATATCCTACGCCGGCTTATATGATGTGCGGGTTATTGAACCAGAACTTCTTGCCGCAGAACAAAAAAAGAGACCGGATCTTGATTATTATCCCTTTTCGAAACACCAACTACTTAAAGCCGGAAAACCAGGATACATTGATAAAACGCCTGCGATGGATAAATTAATTCATTTCCTGTTAGAACACAGTGATATCGGGATTCAGGAAATTTCGGAATTAATGTTTAATTACCACCAAATGATAAATTTATCCGCCGATCCTTCCGAATTGCTGCGGAATTTGGAACAAAGATTTAAATTTTCCTCATTGGAAATTATCCAACAAGCAACGGCTCTCATCCAAGACATGTGCAATAATACTCGTATGTGGGTTTTAAAAGGCTATACCCCAAATGAAATCTTACAGGGAGAAAAGCTGAAAAAAAATTCCTTATCATTAAAAAATAATTTCCGGTATAAAAAAGCGGATATTATAGATTTTAAAACCGGCAAGAGAATTGACTGCAATGATCCTTGCCCCTGTGGCAGCGGTGAAAAGTTTGCATTATGCTGCGGTAAAAACAATGCTTAGAATTTGCAATAAAATATTCCCTTCATCTGTGATTCACAGTTTGAAGGGTTTATTTTATACTTGGGAAAGTTGAGTTAAAAAAGAAATGATATAATGAAAAATAAAGGGAGGGAAGTTCCTTGTGCGGCCGGGTCACTTTAACCCTCACGTTTAAAGAAATTACCGACATCCTAAATATAAAGTCCGATATTGAGTGGACACCACGTTATAATATTGCTCCAAGCCAAGATATTCCAGTGGTTGTGAATAATAATGGAAAAAAACAAATAAAACTTTTTCAATGGGGCTTGATCCCTAACTGTGCTTCTGAACAAAGTATTGGCCAAAAGTTAATCAATGCAAGAGCTGAGACCATTGATACAAAACATAGTTTTAAAAATGCCTTTGTAAGACAACGTTGCTTAATTCTCGCCGACGGATTCTATGAATGGAAACGTCAAGGAAAGACCAAAATTCCTTATCGTTTCACCCTGCAAAAGCTGAAGCTTTTTGCTTTTGCCGGAATCTGGGATAGATTGAAAAGTCCCGAAGGGCAAATAATTCACTCCTGTTCGATTATTACCACCAAGCCTAATGAGCTGCTGTCAATGTTTCACGACCGAATGCCGGTTATTCTGGAAAAGGATCATGAAGATGTTTGGCTGGACCCCACTTTTTCCGATTTTGGAGTGCTTAAATCATTGCTTACACCTTATCCGGCGGATCTAATGAACGCTTATGAAGTATCTACGCTGGTGAACTCTGCCCGATATGACGCCCCAGACTGTATTGAGCCCGTCTCTGGACAAATATCTTTGTTTAACTGATTAAAAATAGTAATTAAATTTTAAAGACTGAACCAGATAATTATGTTATACTAGAATAAAAGGAAACATTTTCCTAATTATTTAATGGAGGGCTATCTGTGGATATAACAAAGAATAGCTACCATTTTATTATTTCTGGGGACTCTATATCTAAAGGCGTAGTTTTAGATGAAAAAAGGAAAAAGTATATCGTCTTAAAAAACAATTATGTTTCGATTCTTCAACAACGAATCAATGGTGTAGCTTTCAACCTTTCTAAATTTGGAGCTACTCTTACATATGGTGTTAATAAGTTGAAGGGTATATTAGCTAAACAAAAAGCCGATGTTGTCTTAATAGAATATGGTGTCAACGATTGTGATTTTAACTGGGACGAAGTTGCCAATACGCCTGAAGAAAACCATAGCCCTCGTACTGACTTAACTACATTTGAACAAACCCTTAGGGATATTGTTAATTATATTAAGGCCAAAGATATCATACCGGTCTTAATGACTTTACCGCCCTTAAACGCTGATCTATACTTAAAATGGATCAGCAACAATAACCCGATAAAAGAAAAGAATATTCTCAAGTGGTTGGGCAGCATTACTAAAATGTATTGGTGGCAGGAAAGATACAATGCTGTGATCTTAAAAGTTGCTGAAGAGACACATACCAAATGGATTGATATTAGAAGAGCATTTTTATTGCAACCGGATTTTTCCAAATTTTTGTGCTCCGACGGAATTCACCCCAATGAAGCGGGACAAAAATTGATTGCCGAAAAAATCTTGGAAGATATAAGAAATAATGCTAGTTACTTAATTAAAGCTGAAACTGACAAAACGAAAATATGTTTACCTTAATACTCAATTCCTTCTTCTCAACTTAAAAACATTTGGCTTGTTAAAAAAATTATTAAATAATTGATAATGGCAGTCGGATGACTGCCATTTGTTTTAGTATTATTAAATTTGCATGCAAAAAATATGATATAATCAATGATTATAAAGTAATGTAAAATGGAATGTCAAAACATATGAAAAAAATTACAAAATAAATGAAGGTGAACACATTTGGCGCAACAAAGAAGAAAAAAAAGAGGGAAAAAAATATTCACTATAATTGCCTTGGTAATAGCGGGGCTCCTCATAGGGACGGCGGCTTTTGCCTATTATTTCCTTGGCAGCGAAGGTAGTTTGCCCGGAACCGCTGACAGTTTGAATAAAAGAATCAGTATTCTTCTTATCGGGACTGATAAAAGGCCAGATCAAAATTCCTATAATGCCGATACCATCATTGTTGCCAGTTTTGACCCACAAACCAAAATTGCTTCTTTGCTATCTATTCCTAGAGATACCCGGGTATCCCTGGATGGTTCCAATAATTATTGTAAAATCAATGCCGTTCCTGTTTTAAAGGGGATAGAGGAGCTTAAAAAACAAGTTAGCGATCTGACCGGCATTCCATTGGATGGTTATATCCTGACCAATTTTGCAGGGTTCAAGAAAATAATCGATACTTTAGGCGGAATCACGCTTGAAGTAGAAAAAGACATGAAGTATGAGACCGGGGACAAGGAAGACGGTTACATTGACCTTAAAGCGGGGCTCCAAGTATTGGACGGCTCCAAAGCATTGCAATATGCCCGTTTCCGCAATGACGCTACTGCCGATATCGGCAGAACCGCCCGTCAGCAAAAAGTATTGATCGCCATCGGCAAGAAAATGATGGAACCCTCTACAATTCTTAAACTACCCAAACTTGTGCCGCAGTTCATGGAAGCCGTGGAAACAGACTTGAGCCTGAAACAACTTTTGGTTTTCGCTAAGGCAGCCAAATCCATGGACGATATCACTATAGTCAGTCAAACCCTACCCGGCAATGCTGTTATGCTGAACGGATTGAGTTATTGGGAGGTAAACCGGGGAAAAGCGAGAGAAGTTGCCAGCAAATTACTTCTAGGCCAAACCACTGATCAAGTGTGGGATAACTCTGTACCGAGTTCTATAGATCCTGAACATAATAAGCAACCGGCTGACCCCCAAACCGAGATTACTATCAATATAGCGGAAATTCCCGGAATAACCACACCTCAAGTAGGGACAACTCCTGTGACTACTGTCGAAACCGAGCAATTTTCGGGGCAGGTCACTTGGTCACCTGCCGATAACACCTTTTTACCTGGAAAAGTTTATACGGCAACCATTATCCTTGCCCCCAAAGCCGGTTACACTTTGAAGGGGGTAAGCGAAAACTTTTTTCTAGTGCCGGGCGCCATTACCCGCAACGAAGCAGGTTCCGGGGTGGTAACGGCGATTTTTCCGGGACTTCCCCCTGAACAAACATCTCCGCCTGAAGAACCGTCGCCGGAAACACCGGCCAAAATAAAAATAGACTTGCAACAAATTGCCGGAGTGGTTCCACCCAAAGCAGGGTCCATACCTGTAACAACAATCACGGAAACGGAACAATACACAGGTACAATCAAATGGATTCCGGTCGATAACCCCTTTGTGGAAGGCCGCCAATATACAGCCATTATTACCTTAATTCCTAAAGAGGGTTATACAT
>JAAYII010000228.1 GCA_012523535.1 Peptococcaceae bacterium | reverse complement strand
GAAGGAAGCTGCCAAGTTTTTTATTATATCCGGACAAATTTTACCTGCAACCAACCCGGGGAATGTGGTCCCTTTCTTCCCAAGTATTTTAAGTACGAAAGATATGAATTTACCCAACCATAAAGCAAGCCAGAATCTTATTCCTTTTGCCATTCTTTTAAATAATCCCCTTAATTTGGTTCAAAAAAAAAGTCGTAATAATAGATAATATAACCTAAGATACGCCTCTTTAAAAGCCCGGGTCTGGACAAAAAACACAATTAAATTCTATAATACAACTATTGTGGGAAATTATATTGAAATTTTTTAACTTAGAAAGGAGCAGACCAATGCTTATCCCCTTTGATGGATTTACACCCAAAATCGGAAAAAACGTTTATATAGCCCCCGGAGCCAGTATCATCGGCCAAGTTGAAATCGGCGAATTCTCCAGTATCTGGTTCAACAGCGTTCTGCGGGGGGATATTGATTCTATCACCGTCGGTAAAAGAACCAATATCCAAGATTTATGTGTGATACATCTTAATAAAGGACAGCCCGTTATTATTGAAGATGATGTTAGCATTGGACATTCTTGTGTTCTTCATGGTTGTCGGATCCGTCAGGGAACTTTAATCGGCATGGGATCCATTATTCTCGACGACTCCGAAATAGGTGAAAACTGTCTGATCGGAGCAGGATCCCTCATCCCCGAACGCAAAGTATTTCCGCCCCGCTCCTTGATTTTCGGTTCACCGGCAAAGGTTATCCGGGAACTAACCCCTCAAGAAATTGAATCGATTTATCAAAATGCTGAAGTATATAGAGCAAGAGCCCAATTATACCTGAAAAATCAAGCCGATTAACTGTTTATTACCGGTAACTCATTCCAGTCTTCTCTCTCCAAAACGGTGATTTCGTCTCCGGGCTTGATCCACCCCGGCACAATCACTTTGGCAAAGATCCCCTCGCGAGGCATGACGCAATCGCCAGCGGCTCTTTTAATTGCACAACCGCTGTTGTGACATGCTTTGCCAATTTGGGTAACTTCCAACACGGTTTCTCCTATTTTTAGCCTGGTGCCTATAGGAAGCTCATAAAGAACAAGTCCCTCGGTAGTTATATTCTCCGCAAACCTGCCGTTGACAAGGTCTTGAAGGCCGGCTGCTCTTAATTTATTAATACTTTCAATTCCCAGCAAACTAACCTGTCGATGCCATTCACCTGCATGGGCATCTCCCACCAGCCCATGTTGTACTTCGAAATAACCTTTTTCAATTTCATGCTTCGGTACTCCCGTGGTTTCACTAATATTAACAGCCAGTACTCTTGGCATTTTGAATACCCCTTTCTCCTGATGTAAATCCAGTTTTCTGGATGATAAACCTTTTCCTTTCTAACCCGCAAAGGATATTAATCAATTAATATCCTTTTTTTTGCTTAAAAAGCGGTCCTCAATCAAATCGGCCGCCTCTCCACAATCATTGATATCCAGTAGTGGAACAGGGACTTGTAGTTCTTTTACGTCAGTTACCACTGCTACCAGATTTTCAAGATCGGAAACTATTTCAGTGCCCATTTCTCTTCTCACGATTTCAATTTTGGGCCTATTGGCCGCTTTATAACCTTCTACAAAAATAATATCAACATCTTGAATTAGAGGTAAAACATACTCAAGGTCTGATTTTTGATCGGTTTTCTGAATCAAAGCATATTTATCCGGGCCAATAATTGCAGTGGCTTTAGCACCGGCTTGGGCGAACCTCCAACTGTCTTTGCCCGGGACATCTATTTCAAAATTATGGGCGTCGCTTTTAACCACTCCCAATTCATAGCCTCTGTTTACCATTTCTTTAATTAGTTTTTCTAAAAAAGTGGTTTTGCCCGTACCCGATTTGGCCGCTACAAAGCATATAACCGGGATATCAGCCATAGGTTTTCCTCCTTTATTTATTTATGCTCCAAACAAGTATGCTCCAGCGGCCGGGCACATTCTCCGGCTTTACCCACCAAAATATCCAAACCGTGTTCAAGGGAAGGCAAGATGACTTGGAGGCATTCTTGTACGCTTTTAGGACTACCCGGCAAATTAATAATAACGGTCTGCCCTCTTATACCCGCACAAGCCCTGGACAACATAGCCCTGGGAGTAATCTGCATACTCGCCCAACGCATGGCCTCAGGTATTCCCGGGGTTAACCTTTCCACTACGGCTAAAGTGGCTTCCGGTGTTACATCCCGTGGAGAAAAACCCGTGCCACCAGTGGTAAAGACAACATTTAACTTCAAATCATCGGCATACTCAATAAGCTTTTTTTCAATAATGCTTTGTTCGTCCGGAACAATTTCCGCAATATTAACTTGCCATCCCATTTGCTCAACCATTTCCCTGATAACCTGACCGCTGCGGTCTTCCCGTTCTCCTCGCGAACCTTTATCACTTGCTGTAAGAATACCTACGGTGTACTTCATGTTTTCACCTCTATTTTTAAGTAGGAATCGGTAAAACCTAAAAAACCGAATTCTTTTCCTATGGCTTCTGCTCGCGCCTATACTCTCCGCTTTTACCTCCTGATTTGCTGACCAGGTAAATATCGCTTATTACCATACTTTTCTCCACAGCTTTACACATATCATAAATAGTTAGGGCAGCCACGGACACGGCGGTCAAAGCCTCCATTTCCACGCCCGTCTGGCCTGTATTTTACACAGTTGCTTGTATTTCAACTTTGCTTTCAGCCTCATTGATCTCAAAGGAGACATCGATTCCGGACAGCAACAAAGGATGGCACATGGGAATAATATCCGGTGTTTTTTTTGCTCCCATGATCGCCGCTACCTGGGAAACAGCCAACACATCTCCCTTGGCCAGAGACTTGTTTTTAATCAGTTGCAACGTTTCCGGCTTCATCCTGATTTCACCGCGGGCCACAGCAACTCTGGCCGTTTCGGCTTTATGACTGACATCAACCATCCTGGCCCGGCCTTCCTGGTTAAAATGAGTAAGCTCTCCCATTTCCATCATCCACCTATTTCATGCATATTTCTTCTGATCGGCTCGTACTCACTGCTTTGGATACAGTGCTTATATGGTTTGCTTGAAATGCCGTCCAACAAAAATTGTTCCAAATCATTATAATTGCGGAAGTCAATTTCAATATTGGAGTGTAAACAAGGTTTCAATTTTCCGTCAGGAGTGATTCTGATCCGGTTGCAGAAATTGCAAAAATGACTGCTTAAAGGACTGATAATACCGACTTTACCTTTGCTGTTAGGCAGTTTATACATCCTGGATACCGTGCCATGACCTTTAAAAGGAAGGGGGATTAAACGTGGCATTCTCTTAAGGATTTCATTGCCGGCCAAGAAATGTCCTTTGCCCCAATGTCCTGCTTCACCGATAGGCATAAGTTCAATAAAACGCACTTCTATTTCCTCATTTATAGTTAAATTGACAAAGTCCTCAATTTCATTGTCGTTAAAACCGCCAATCAAGACCACATTCAATTT
>JAAYII010000227.1 GCA_012523535.1 Peptococcaceae bacterium | reverse complement strand
GATGAAGTAGGCTTGATAATTACTGAGATCACGGGGGAAGGCTTTCTTAAATTTGCAACTGTGGGGGGGATTGATCCCCAAATCCTTATTTCCAAAACAGTGCTTTGCGGCAACAACATTCCGGGGGTAATCGGATGTAAAGCCATTCATTTGCAAAAAAGGGAAGAACGCAAACAAACCTTAAGTATTAACGATTTGTATATTGACATTGGTGCCGGTAGCAAAGAAGAGGCTGAAAAGAACGTCAAAATCGGCGATTATGTGGCTTTTGCTTCAGAATTCGCCGAGTTTGGCTCCGGACTATTTAAGGCAAAAGCTTTTGATGACCGGGCGGGATGTGCCATAATTATGGAAATTATGGCTGATCGTTACCCCTGCAGTCTTGTGGGAGCCTTTACCGTTCAAGAAGAAGTGGGCTTAAGGGGTTCAAAGGTAGTCAGCAATTATGTCCAAGCAGACCTGGCCATTATTATTGAAGCCACCGCAGCCAGGGATACTACGGAAAAAAGGGAAGAAGAGTGGGTGGTTGAGCTGGGTAAAGGGCCGGCTTGTTCCCTAATGGATGCCCTGACTATATACAAACCGGAATTGATTGCCAGGATAAGCGATTTGGCCAGGGAAAAGGGGATACCCTTGCAGTTCCGCCGGGGAACGGCGGCCGCCAATGATGCCGGGAATCTTCATTTGGCAGGATCGGGTATTCCTTCGATCACATTAAGCATCCCCTGCCGCAACATTCATAGCATGAATTCCCTTATATCAAAGCAGGATTATGAAAACTGCCTGGCCTTAGTCCGTTTGATTTTAAATAAATGTCATACGCTTATATAAATGTTATTTAAATAAAGAGAATAATGAAAAAATACTGCTGTCTTATACAGGAGGTTGTTATGGCGGAGAATATGACCTTGGATTATAAATTTTTGAAGGAGTTGACCGAGAGCTTTGGTCCTTCCGGGAATGAAAAACAAGTTGCAGCTCTTATTCGAGCTTATGCGGAAAATTTCGTTGACTCCAGTGAAACGGATACCCTTGGGAACCTGATCCTTAGTAAAAACGGGGCAGGAAACAAAGATCAAGCAGCCGGTAAAAAGAAAATAATGATTGCCGCCCATATGGATGAAGTGGGCCTAATTGTTACCTATATTGATCGTCACGGTTATCTTTATTTTTCTCCGGTGGGCGGTATTAAAGAAGCCGAGCTTCCCGGCAGGAGGGTAATGTTTGGCTCCGGCTTAAAAGGAGTAGTGGCCAGGGAAAGAAAAAAAAATGAACAGGGAAAGCCCATGGGAAAATGTTTTATCGATATAGGTGTTAACGGGGAGGAAAAAGCCAGAGAAAAAGTTAAAGAGGGGGATATGGCCGTCTTAAGCGGTGAATTTGTGGAGACGGAAAGCCATATAATTGCCAAAGCCCTTGATAACCGGGTTGGTTGCTTTATTGCCCTACAAGTCTTAAAAAACTACCAAGGAGAACATGATCTATACGTTGTTTTTACCGTTCAGGAAGAAGTCGGAGCTCGTGGAGCTAAGACTGCAGCCTTTGAAATAGAACCTGACTTGGCTTTAATCATAGATACCACTATCAGTTATGACACTCCGAAAGAAGAATACCGCACGGCGGCAAACAAGGGAGTCGCCATTAAAGCCATGGACCGGACCATTATTGTTTCTCCCAAGATTAAACAATGGATGACAGATACCGCGCAGCGGCACGGTATTCCATATCAATGTGAGGTTATCTCCGCCGGTGGCACGGATTCCGGTCCTGTGCACTTGACTAAAGGAGGAATAGCTACCGGCGGCTTGGCTGTTCCGGTAAGATATTTGCATACAGCCAGCGAAGTTGCCGCCAAGGCTGATATTGAAGCCGCCTATGCCCTGCTGAGCGAACTGGTGAAGAATCCACCGGAAATATAGAAAATCCGGACTAATATCCGGATCTAATCAAGTATCCGGACATCATCAACAAAAAAATTTTTATTCCTTTGTTCTGAAAAAAGAATGGAGCGAAAATTATGGACGACAAGTTGCGGGAGATTTTAACTAAAATCCAAAAGCGGCAAATAGATATCGAAACAGGTCTTAAAGAAATAGAGAATTTGTACTATATCAATATGAAATATGCAGTTTTGGATACCCATAGGCAAAGGCGTAAAGGTTTTCCGGAAGTGATTTTCTGCCAGGGCAAAACCACAGAGCAGGTTGTGGCAATCGCCAAAGAACTGATGACTCATTCAGAAGGCAATATATTGGGTACCCGCGCTACTTATGATTGTTATCAAGCTTTGGCCAAGGAGATTCCTACCGCCGAATATTATGAAACGGCAAAAGCCATCGTAATCCGTCAGGGTGAACAAACTTGGGTCGGAAATATACTGGTGGTTTCCGCCGGAACCGCTGATATTCCTGTGGCGGAAGAAGCTGCAGTTACAGCGGAAGTAATGGGTAACAAAGTTGAACGTTTGTATGATGTGGGAGTTGCCGGCTTGCATCGCTTGCTCTCGCAAACGGGCAAGTTGCTTGAAGCCAGAGTGGTTATTGTGGTAGCCGGAATGGACGGTGCCCTGCCCAGCGTGATCGGAGGGCTTGTAGCCAAACCGATTATAGCCGTACCCACCAGCGTTGGTTATGGAGCCAGTTTCAATGGATTAGCGGCGCTTTTATCAATGCTTAACAGTTGCTCCTCCGGAGTCGGAGTTGTCAACATCGACAATGGCTTTGGGGCAGGATATCTTGCCTCATTAATTAACCAGGGAATTCAAAGGTAATCAAGGGCTTAAAAACAGGGATAGAGAGAATGGATCAAGAAAAATCAAAAGAATGATCCGGGAATTGCTCAACATTATTGAGAAAGGGCAGGAATATAATTTATACAAACAGAATATATATGTTTGTATTTAACAAAATATGTATATTAACATCTAATCGTATATATTTGAAAGATTAATGAAAGATATATGTTTATAGAAATCAATTTTTGGGAGGGTTATTGTTATGACTGTAAAAGTTGGAATCAATGGATTTGGCAGGATCGGAAGATTGTGTTTTAAAGCTTATTTGCAATCTCCGGGAGATTTGGAAGTTGTAGCTATAAACGATTTAGGCAAACCGGATATACTTGGGCATTTGTTAAAATATGATTCCAATCATGGCATTCTTCCTTATGATGTCGAAGTAAAAGACGATATTCTTAAAGTTAATAATAAAACTGTTAAGATCTTGGCAGAAAAGGATCCCGCGGCTTTACCTTGGAAAGATTTAAATGTGGATGTGGTTATCGAATCAACTGGCAAATTTGTGAGCAGGGACGGTGCCGGCAAACATATTCAAGCGGGAGCTAAAAAAGTAGTGATATCCGCTCCGGGCAAGGATGAAGATATTACCATTGTCATGGGAGTAAATCAGGATAAATATGACCCCAAGGCCCATAATATAATATCCAACGCATCCTGTACCACCAACTGTTTGGCTCCGGTTGCCAAGGTGCTTTTAAGGGAATTTGGGATCGAACAAGGAGTAATGACAACAACTCACTCCGTTACCAACGACCAGCGTATTTTGGATTTGGAACATAAAGATTGGCGCAGAGCAAGAAGTGCTTATCAGTCCATGAT
The DNA here is from genome assembly GCA_012523535.1 of Peptococcaceae bacterium. Classification (GTDB taxonomy): domain Bacteria; phylum Bacillota; class Desulfitobacteriia; order Desulfitobacteriales; family Syntrophobotulaceae; genus JAAYMU01. Next base: position 313 of record JAAYII010000227.1, on the reverse strand, counting down.
TCCTACCACGACCGGTGCCGCTAAAGCGGTTTCCTTAGTTTTGCCGGAGTTAAAAGGCAAACTGGACGGTTTGGCCATTAGGGTTCCAACCCCCAATGTGTCATTGGTCGATTTGGTAGTTAACGTCAGCAAGCCCACCACTAAAGAAGAGGTCAATGCCAAGCTAAAACAGGCGGCTGAAACCGATCTTAAAGGCATAATGGCTTACAGTGAACTGCCCCTTGTTTCCATTGATTACAACGATAATGACCATAGTTCAATTGTTGACGGTTTGTCCACAATGGTGGTAGGAGAGAAAATGGTTAAGGTCCTC
>JAAYII010000226.1 GCA_012523535.1 Peptococcaceae bacterium | reverse complement strand
ATATTTGAGTTTCCTGCATAATATTTGAGTTTTCGAGTTTCCTGCGCAATGTTTGAGTTTCCGGTTTTCTGCGTAATTATTGGGATTTTCAAGGCAGCGGTATATCTTTGACAGTCAGGGGGTAAAAAATCAGCATGACTTTATACAGCAATAACATTTTTGAAACCATTCGCATGATTGAAAAAGAGAAGCTGGATATCCGCACCATTACCATGGGCATATCCTTGCTTGATTGTATAGATGGCGACGGGGCAAAGGCCAGGCGGAAGATTTATGATAAAATAACCAGGCTGGCCGCTAACCTGGTTAAGGTCGGCGAGGAAATTGAAACTGAATACGGAATTCCGATTATTAACAAAAGAATAGCGGTTACCCCCATTTCCTTAATTGCCGGGGCCAGCGAGGAAGACCATTATGGGGAATATGCCAGGACTTTGGATGAGGCGGCAAAACAAGTGGGGGTTAATTTTATCGGCGGCTTTTCCGCCATGGTGCAAAAAGGCTTTAGCAAAGGGGACAAAATACTGATAGAATCAATCCCCCAGGTGTTGAAAGAAACCGAAAGAGTATGTTCTTCTGTTAACGTGGCCACTTCCAAAGCCGGAATCAATATGGATGCGGTAAAACTCATGGGCAAGATTATTAAGGACACTGCCTACCTCACCAGGGACAGGGATTCTATCGGTTGTGCCAAATTGGTTGTCTTTGCCAACGCTGTAGAGGATAATCCTTTTATGGCCGGGGCTTTCCAGGGAATAGGCGAACCGGAAGCGGTAATCAATATTGGGGTTAGCGGGCCCGGGGTGGTCAAAAAAGCTTTGGAGAAAGTAAAAGGTGAGCCCCTGGATGTGGTGGCCGAATGCATTAAAAAGACAGCCTTTAAAATAACCCGGGCCGGGCAGTTGGTTGGTAATGAAGTTTCTCGGAGGCTTAAGGTACCTTTCGGCATTTTGGATCTGTCCTTGGCTCCGACTCCGGAGATTGGGGACAGTGTGGCCAGGATTTTAGAGGAAATCGGGCTGGAAGCCTGTGGTGCCCATGGAACTACCGCAGCCTTGGCCTTGCTCAACGATGCGGTGAAAAAAGGCGGCATAATGGCTTCCTCTTCGGTAGGGGGCTTAAGCGGGGCCTTTATCCCGGTTAGTGAGGACGAAGGGATGATCAATGCCGTAAAATGCGGAGCTTTAACCTTTGACAAGCTGGAAGCCATGACCAGTGTTTGTTCGGTGGGCCTGGATATGATAGCAATTCCCGGGGATACAAAAGAATCCACCATTGCGGCTATTATTGCCGATGAAGCGGCTATTGGGGTTATTAATCATAAAACCACTGCCGTTCGTATTATCCCTGTTTACGGCAAAAAAGTGGGAGAGAGAGCGGAGTTCGGCGGTTTATTGGGTTATGCGCCAATTATGCCGGTCAACGAGTTCAGTGCGGAACAGTTTATTAATCGGGGAGGCCGGATTCCCGCCCCCATTCATAGCTTTAAAAATTAAAGGATTGGTCCGTTCATTTGTCGAATTACACTGGCGGGGGCATATAAAATGCATTTAACTATGATCTTTGTTGACGGCCTGGGTCTGGGCTCCGAGGATAACAATCCTGTGTATTTGGCCCGGACTCCCCATATAGACCGGCTTCTTGGAGGCCATTTTTTATGGGGAAAAAGCCCGGAAATTTTGCATAATAATTGTATATTATACTCTTTGGATGCAACGATGGGTGTTCCCGGAATCCCGCAAAGCGCCACCGGGCAGACAGCTTTATGGACCGGGGTTAATACCGCCGCCCTGTTGGGCTACCACTTAAGAGGTTTTCCCAATGAGGAATTAAAAGAAATAATTAATAAAGAAAGTATCTTTAAGAAACTCAGAACTCAGGGAAAAAAAGTTACTTTTGCCAATGCTTTTTTTCGAAATGTTTCGGACTTGGATAAGTCCGACAAAGCGGATTTGTCCGCTTCCACCCTTTGCGCTTTGGCCGGCGGTTTGAAATTAAGAACCAAGGAAGACCTATTGGCCGGGAAAGCTGTTTTTCAGGATATTACCAATGTGATTTTCCGCCAAAGAGAAGCACAGTTAATAAAGTCGCAAATTAATCAGAATCTATTGAATCAGGGCTATGTTGAACAGGGACAGGCGGGTCCTGAGGAAGTGCCTATTATAGAACCTTTTACGGCTGGCCGGCGCTTGGCAGGCCTTAGCAAGGAATACGACTTTACCCTGTTTGAATATTTCCAGACTGACATCAAAGGCCATAAAGGCCAGCCGGAAAAAGCGATTAAGGCCATAGAGACTTTGGATGAATTCTTGGGGGGCTATCTTGAGGTTGCGGAATCCTTAATCTTATCCGGCATTAAAATGGCATTGATCTTAACCAGTGATCACGGCAATATTGAGGACTTAACAACTTCTACCCATACCTTAAATAAAGTGCCCGCTCTCTGCTGGTCCAATTATGGCTTAAAATGGCCCAGGCTGGAAAGCATAACGGATGTTACCCCGGCCATTATCGACCTGCTAAATGAAAAAAATGAACAGGCATAATTGATAGGATTTTGGGCAGGGATTAATCAGGAATTAATTCCTTTAATATATTTAAATGGTTATATATTGGTGGGATTATGACAATAGCTGATCAAGGCAAGAAAAAAGTTTCAAAAATAGAGTTGTTAGCCCCGGCCGGTGATTTCGAGGCTCTAAAGGCGGCTGTGGAAAACGGGGCCGATGCGGTCTATTTGGGGGGCAAATTGTTCAATGCCCGGGCTTCGGCCGCCAACTTTGCCGGCGAAGAGTTAAAAAAAGCCATATATTATGCCCATGAACGCCTGGTCAAGGTCTATGTCACAGTTAATGTTTTGGTGGCGGACAGCGAGTTTCCGCAGCTGGAGGATTTTTTATACGAACTGTATACCCTGGGAGCGGATGCGGTTATTGTTCAGGATATTGGCGTGGCCCGCTTTATTCGGGAAGTTTTGCCGGAAATGAAGATCCATGCCAGTACCCAGATGACTGTCAATAACAGCTATGGACTTCGTCAATTGGAAGAAATGGGTTTTGCCCGGGTTGTACTGGCCAGGGAAACAACCAGAGAGGAAATCAAAAAAATGGCGGCTGAAACCAATTTGGAGTTGGAGGTTTTCGGGCATGGAGCTTTATGCATCTGTTATTCCGGGCAATGCCTGATGTCCAGTTATATTGGAGCAAGAAGCGGCAACAGGGGCAGGTGTGCGCAGCCCTGCCGCCTTGCTTATCGTTTGGTGGATTCCAAAAACAGGGATTTGCTGGACGGGCTCAATCTTGGCGACCACCTTTTAAGTCCTCGGGACCTTAATTTATCTGATCACTTGGCTGAAATGCAGCGTTTGGGGATTTGCTCCCTTAAATTGGAAGGCCGGATGAAAAGAGCGGAGTATGTGGCCACCGTGGTAAGAATCTATCGTAAGGCTTTGGACGCTTTGCAGGACGGAGGGCCGGGGCTCACGGATCAAGATAGATATGAACTGACCCAAATTTTTAACCGTGATTTTACCACCGGTTATTTTCATGGTTATCAAGGTGCCGGCATGATGAGTTTCAGCCGCCCCAATAACCGGGGAACTATGCTGGGCAGGATTCAGGAAGTAAAACGAGGACGCATTTTTCTCAAATTGGAAAACACGCTGCATACTGGTGACGGTTTGGAAATCTGGACAGGGCGCGGCCGGGAGGGAATTACAGTCCAAAAAATTTATAATTCCGCAGGCCGGGAAGTAGAGAGCGCGGCTCGCGGAGAAACCGCGGTTATTGAATTTAGAGGGGCAGCCCGCAAAGGAGACAGGGTATTTAAAACCTATGACCGGGAACTAATGGCCAAAGCAAACCTGAGTTACCAGGAGGGCAAGGAAAAACGAAAAAGACCTCTTAAAATGGTGCTCTCGGGCCGAATCGACACCAGGCTCCGCCTGGAAGCCATTGACGGGGAGCAAAGAGTTGCGGTTGAATCTTCAAGTCTGGCCCAAAAAGCTTTAAACAAGCCTTTAACTTATGATTATTTGTGGCAACAGCTGGGCAGGTTGGGCAACACTCCCTTTATCCTTGCGGAGCTAGAACTGGAAATCCCGGAAAATATAATCTTACCCGTCAGCGAGATTAATAATCTGCGGCGTCAAGCCGTTACTTTGCTGTTGGAAAAAACCCATAACAGGCAGGACTTTAGCCCTGTCAATTATCAAGAATACCAAAAGAGATGCCGGCAATGGCGGCAGAAAATTGAGATAAAGAGCAGACACGGAGCCGCTGACTCAGAGAACACAAAATCGCCTGAGATAATCAAACCGCAGCTAACGGTTGCCGTGAGCGATATAAAAAGTATCCCTGCTTTGGTAAAAAGCAGGGCGGATAGGATTATTATCGGAGGGGAGCATTGGAGATTTCGCCCTCCTCTTAAACTTCAGGAGTTGCAGGAAGCGGTTGATTTTTGCCTGGGGCAAGGGGTGGATTTGCTTTGGCGCCTGCCCCGCATTATGAATGAAGAGCAAAGCCAAAAAATATTTGCCCAGTTAAGTAAAATTTCCGTTTGGCCCCGGAGACCGGCCGTTATGGTCAGCAATTTGGCCGGAATCCAAATGATTAGATCCCTTGACCCCCGGTGGGCATGGGAAACGGATCACTATCTTTATGTGTTTAATCAAGCCGCTTTATATTGGATACTGTCTATAGGAGGGCAGAGGGCTGCTCTTTCCACCGAATTGAGCAAAGAACAATTGCCGAGACTTGCCAGTCCGGGCCATGTGGAAATGCTGGTTTTTGGCGATATGGAGATGATGATCAGCGAATTTTGCTTACTGGGGGCCACCTTGGGACAAAGCTTAACCAACAAAGCCCGGAGTCGGGATAATTCCTACCTAAACAATTCCGGTCAAAGATGCAGCGGGATTTGCCACGGGGGAGAGTTTTTTTTGCAGGATAGGCTTGCTTACAAGTTTCCCTTGGTCACAGACAGGGAATGTAGAATGCATATTTTTAATTCCAAGAAGTTGAATTTAATTACGGAGTTAAATAAAATTGCGGAAATCGGCTTGCGCCATATTCGTTTGGAACTGCCCCGGGCTACGGAAGGCCAAGCCGCTGAGACAGTACGTATTTTTAAGGAACTCTGGACCGAGGCGGCTGAGGGCAGCTTGATCGACGAGGCAAAAACCCAAGCTGCCCTGCACAAGTTAGAGCTATTATATCCCGAAGGATTTACCAAAGGACATTTTTACAGAGGAGTGCTGGCTTAAGTGATGGTTGCTTCAGATAAAGTCCTGGCTAAACTGGATTATGGAGCCATAAGGGAGAGATTGGCAAGACATTGTATGTTGCCAAGGGCTAAAGAATTGGCGGAAGGGCTTGTTCCGCAAGCCGACCTGCGTGCGGTCAGGCAAATGCTCAGAGAAACTGATGAAGGGAAACTGTTGCTGCGCATTAATCCATTATTTTCGGTACGCGGGGCCAAAGAAATCCGTCCCTATTTGGAAAGATGCGAGCGCGGTGGGATTTTAACTCCGGAAGAATTGCTGGAGATTCGGGACACTTTAAAGGTTGCCAGGCAAATTCGCCATACTTTGATCGATAACAAAAAAACCGGCAAGGATTTATACAGTGAATTATATACCATTAGAGAAACAGTGGAAGCCATTATACCTCAAACAAAGATCGAGGAAGAGATAAGCCGCAGTATTGCCGAGGATGGCAGTATTCAAGACCAGGCTTCCGCTGAACTAAGCCGTCTGCGCCGGGCCAAAAGCTCCAGCCAGCAAAAAATTAAGGATACTCTTGATGACATCTTGCGCAACCCCAATTATCAAAAAATGTTCCAAGACCATGTTGTTACTACCCGTGGCGACCGCTATGTTGTCCCCATTAAATTGGAGTTTAGTTCGGCCTTTCCCGGAATTGTTCATGACCAGTCGGCCAGCGGAGCCACCGTTTTTATTGAACCCATGGCCATTGTGCAGCTCGGCAACGAATTGCGGGAAATCCTGCTTAAGGAAAACAGGGAGATCCAACGAATTTTGAGGGAACTGGCCGCTTTGGTAACGGCAAAGGTTGTTGAAATAACAGAACTATATGAAGCACTGGCCAAGTTGGATTTCATTTTGGGCAAAGCCCGGTTGAGCGAAGAAATGGAAGCCGGTTCTCCCATCGTGGTTAATAAGCAAGAGATTAAACTGGTCAAAGCCAGGCATCCCCTTTTGACCGGCCATGTAGTTCCCATTTCTGTGGAATTGGGACGAGGCTACCGATTTTTGGTTATTACCGGACCAAATACCGGCGGGAAAACAGTTACCCTTAAAACCATTGGCCTAATGAGTGTTATGATGCAAGCGGGGCTTCATATCCCTGCGGAGAGCGATTCAAAGCTGGGGGTATTCAGCCAGATTTTTGTTGATATCGGTGATGAACAAAGTGTTGAACAATCCTTAAGCACCTTCTCCGGTCATATGAGCAATATTGTGGAAATTATCAATAAAGCCGATGACAAATCGCTTGTCCTTCTGGACGAATTGGGAGCTGGTACAGATCCTGCCGAAGGAGCCGCCTTAGCTATGGCGATCCTTTCAGAACTGTTGGAACGAGGCAGCTGCGGGGTGGCGACGACCCATTACGGTTCCCTGAAGAGCTTTGCCTATAAAACTCCCGGCATAGAAAACGCTTCCGTGGAATTCGATCCGGATACTTTGAAACCGACATATCGTCTAATCACGGGGATACCGGGCCGCAGCAACGCTTTGGCTATTGCCCAGAGACTTGGTTTAAGCCCCAAGGTTCTGGAAAAATCCCGTTCTTTTCTTTCAGAACGGGAGATCAAAGTGAGCGGGCTATTGGAAAACCTGGAAGACACCCAAAGAGAGATAGAATGGCAAAAACAAAAATTGCAGGAGGAAAGGCAAAAGGCGGAAGAAAAAACCGCGGAATTAATAAAGCGGGACCAAGAACTGGATGAAAAATATGAAGAGATAATCCAAAAAGCAAAGGAGGAAGCCATAGAGATAGTCCGCAAGGCCAAAGCGGAAGCGGAAGCGATTATCAAAGAAATTCGGCAGGCGCAAAAACAAGAGCGTAAAGAACAGGAAGCGGCGATCGAAAAGAGCAGGCAACGCATAAAAAAATTATCGGAAAGTTTTTACCGGCAAGACCCGGATTCCAAAGCCAAAGGGCCTAAGCCCGAGCAAATAGAACCGGGACAGATGGTATATATTCCGAATTTGAGACAAAAAGGCCAGGTGTTGCAAAAACCTGACCATAATAACGAAGTATTGATTCAAGCAGGTATCCTCAAAATTAACGTACCTTTGTCCCAAATAAGAATTGTCGATGAAACCAGGAACCCCGAGCATTTAGCCAAAACAATGCAAGGGAGCATGGGGTTGAGCAAAGCGGTTACTCTGCGCAGTGAAATCGACTTGCGCGGTAAGCTGGTGGAAGAAGCGGAAACACTATTGGATAAATATTTGGATGATGCAGTAATAACCGGTATTAACCAAGTAAGTATAATCCATGGCAAGGGGACCGGGGCTTTAAGGTCTGGAATTCACCAATTTTTGAAGAATCACCCTCATGTTAAAAGCTATCGCCTGGGCCAAATTGGGGAAGGAGACGCGGGAGTAACTATTGTGGAATTGAAATAAACTTAAGGACATTGGATAACACCCTGACTCCATAAGCAGCCGCCGCAAGTGGGAAAAGTATTGCCAAAACAGTCTTCTTCGTTTTTTCTGGCCACATCACAGGAAGCGCAAAGCAAACAAGGGGAGAAACTAAACTCGTTCACTTTTTCCCTGAAATTATGGTATTCCGGAGAATCCCAGATTTCCTTAAGTGTTTGTTCTTTAATACTGCCAAGACCATAGTGAGTAACATCTCTTTCCAATTTACCTAAACTAAAATAAGTTCTATGGGAATGCAATAGTCCCATGCAGGGGCTTACAACCCCATCCCACCTGACGAAAGCACACCTTTCTTGAATAAATCTACAGCTCCTGGTATCTGTGCCCACTTTGTTTCTCATAATGCTGATATTTGAATAATCTTTGAATAAATCAAATAAAGGCTGCTTTGTTAGCTCCGTTTTATCGATTAAGGGAATGCTTATGGCTAACTGGCTTGAATGACAGGACGGAAGCTGGAAGCCGCAAACCTCGAGATCACAAACCATTTCATCCACCATTTCTGCGCTGTAAGGAATGACATTGCTCACGGACACCTTCTGGGCTCCGATCCTGGTCGCTAGCTTGCCTAGATTTTTGAGATCGTTAATATTTCTTTTCATTACTACGAAAGCAATCCCGATTTTGATTTTATGAGGGCTATATCTGTTTAGTCTCTGCAATTCTCTCAAATTTTCCACTACATTATTGAATTTTGCCCCCTCGCGGATATCTTCAAATACATCCGCACTGCAGCCGTCGAAGGATACCCAGAGGGTATCCAGTTTATTTTCCAAAAGTCCTTTGGCCATGGCCCGGTTAAGTAGTGTCCCGTTGGTGGTAATTTCTACATTTAGACCTAAAGATTTGACCCGGCCCACCATATATAAGATGTCCTTATGAAATGTCGGCTCGCCAAAGCCTCCGAACATAACAGTTTCCAGGCTTTTCATTTCCTTCATTTGTTCAATCAAAGAATCAAATACCTGTCTGTCCATGCTTCCCAATGGTTCATGCCAGGTATGGCGAATACATGTTTCACAATGCAGATTGCATTTGGATGTTGGTTCAATGTACAACTTGGCCAGACTGTGTAAATTGGGACAGATCTCTAGGCGGTTTCCTTTTTGCACTACTTTCAGAGAGGACAATCCTTCTTCCAAACCCAGTTTTTTGGATAACTCTTCAGGAAGTTGCAATTGATTTGGGCTTACCAGTTTGACATGGTATTCAGGATTCGGCTCCGGAGGAAGCACAAACGGTTCCATATCGTCAGGAAAGCCCCTGTATCCAACTGCGAATTCGAAGCTGGGCTGCCAAGTTATTTTTTCCTCTTTCCATTTGCTGTTTTGCAAGGTTCTTCTCCTTTGACTGTTATTTGTTATAAGGAACAATCCTCAAATCTTATATCTACATAATAACACTTTATTACTGATTCTGGCAATTGCCTGCTTACTCCTGGAAAAACTGGGAACTTGGAAATCCCCGTAAGAAAGGAGATGTCTTGTGAAAGACATCTCCTTAAACTATTAATTGTTCGTTAATTAAACACTTTCAGTTTACAAGGTTTAGGGTTACCGGATTGGAAGGAGGACCGATAACAAAGGTATCATTGGTCAGTAAAGCGGCCCAGAAAGTATAAGTCCCAGGTGCAAGCTGATTTTGGGAAGACCCCAGACGATAATTAATTGACTTGGTCCTGTTGTCTTCCGGCTGGAAGGTTTCTATATAGTCAACATCCGGGCGTTTAATATATAAAACCAATGAATACTTAGCCGGATCAAACTCTGTTAAAACCGGCACACTGACAACTGTAGTTTGGCTGTTATAAATAGGGGCGGATATTGAAATCTGAGGAATAGAAGGATCACCGGCGGGAGGACCTCCAATATTGCCAGGATCGTTTACCGTATTATAAGCCGTAGGCGGTTTGTAAGGTTCTTTCTCCTTTGGCCAGGGAATATCTTTAGGACGGTTGGGAAGGTTTAAAAATACTTTTTTAATTGCCCCGACCGTACCCTCTGCTGCCAGCAGATTGGGATTGATGGGGTCTACCAGCAATTCAATCCAAATATCGCTGACGCTGGTAGGAACGCTGTCCACTGCGCAAATTTCCGTAGAGATGAATTCTTCCGGAGTCAGGCTGCTGGGTAAAAGCCCTGATTTTCTGTCAAATGTGACTGCGGTTATGCCTTTCGGGCGTGGGATGCTGGATTGCACTTGAAGGCCTTCATGGGCAACGGTCATAACTTCTTTCCAAATCGTTGTTGGGTAGCTTCCACCGTAAACTTGCCTTAAATAATGCTTCTTGTCCGGGTCTTTGTCGTAACCCATCCATACAACCCCCACATATTTGGGGCTGTAACCGGCGAACCATGCATCCGGATTGCCGGTTCTGTAACCATATATTTTGGGATCAAGGGATGTTGTACCCGTTTTACCGCATATATACCAATTTCCCATGCGCGCCCTGGTTCCGGTACCGGAAGTTACCACAGTGCGAAGAAGATCGTTCATAATATAGGCCGTTGTTTCTTTCATTACTCTTTTGGGGGATGGGGTATATTCAACTAAAGTTTTTCCGTCCCGAGTTTCAACTTTTATTACGCTGTAAGGCTCATTTTTTACTCCATTATTGGCAAAAGTGGCATAGCAAGAAGCCATTTCCAAGGTCGAAATCTGAAATGTCCCGAGAGCCATGCTTAAAACCTTATCGCTTTCTTTAAGATCAAGGCCCAAATTATTTTTGGCAAATTGCCAAGCATAATCTATTCCCAGAGCATCCATAAGTTTCACGGCGTAGACATTGACCGAATTTCGAACCGCTTCTCTCATTGTAATTAGGCCCTTCCAGCCGGATGTCTGAGTATCGAAGTTGACCGGAGACCAGGTACCGCCTCCGTCTTTATATGTTACCGGCATGTCGTCGAAAACAGTACCCGGATAATAACCGCCGTGTTCCAGGGCAGGAGCGTATACTACCAGGGGTTTGGCTGTGGAGCCGGGCTGGCGCTTAGATTGCCAAGCACGATTTAATCCCATGGGAGTATATTCGCGGCCCCCAACCATTGCGGTAATGGCACCCGTTTCAACTTCCAGAACGGTCATGGCCCCTTGAACGGGTATATCATCCACGCTCTTTGGGAAGTTTTCGGGGTTGGCGAATGCTTTTTCGGCAGCGGTTTGAATTTTGGTATCCAAGGTAGTATAGATTTTCAACCCCCCGCTGAATATCTGCTCGGGTGAAAGCCCATGCTTATCTTGTAATTCATGAATAACATAATCCACAAAATAAGGATGATTTTTATTTCGGGTTGCTGCTTCGGGCAGCTCTACTTCCGTTTCTTTGGCTTTTACTTGCTCGACAAAAGTAAACGGTTCCTCTTTATATTTCTCATATTCTTCCTGAGTAATCAGGTTTGCGTCTCTCATGACGCCCAGCACGATATTACGCCTTGTTTTTGCTTTATCGGGATTGATATAGGGGTCATAAACACTGGGGGCCTGGGGAAGGCCGGCTAAGAGTGCCACTTCGGCGGGATTTAGTTCATTCAATTCTTTTCCGAAGTAGGTTTGGGCGGCCGTCCTAATACCAAAGGAAGATTCTCCGAAATAAATCCTGTTTAAATAAAAAGTAAGAATTTCTTCCTTTGTATATGCTCTTTCTATTTGCAGGGCGAGCACTAGCTCCTGAATTTTACGGGATAACTTTAATGCTGTTGGGTCTTCAATAAAAGCATTTTTAGCCAGCTGTATTGTGATGGTACTTCCTCCGCCCACAACTTCTCCGGTTTTAATAATATCCAAAGCCGATTTTGCAATGCGAATTATATCGAAACCGTGATGTTGAAAAAACCTTTTATCCTCTACAGCAATAAAAGTATCT
>JAAYII010000225.1 GCA_012523535.1 Peptococcaceae bacterium | reverse complement strand
TCGTGAGTGCCGGGACCGAAGTCAAAAAAGGTGAGTTGATCGCTTACAGCGGCAATAGCGGGCGCAGTAGCGGTCCCCATCTTCATTACGGGGCATCCCTCAACGGCCAATCAATTAATCCTTTAACTTTTACCAATAAATAAAGAAATTTAATGCGGTAATTTGCAATTATTACCCTATATCCGTTGTTAAACATAGTTTCTCTATTAAAATCAGAATATTTTTAATATTATGTATATTACCACTATTCTAAAACTTTGCCACCACATGCTAAAAACAATGTCCTGCTTTTTCCTTGTGCCAAAGAAAATATAGATAATTATGGCCCAATTGCGCCAAGGGGATATTAAGTAAACTCCTTCAAATCAAATTAATTCTTTTCCCCCCTTTATAATAAATACTCCTCTTTCAGCTATAGTGCAAAGAACTGCTGGAAGAGGAGTCTTTCTGTCCGTATGCTATTTTTTATCGGTTTATGTTAATTCGACGTTTCTAATTTTTCCAGGAATCTTTTTAGTCTTCTCATGCCTTCTTCTATCAAATCGGGAGAACAAGCATAAGAGAGTCGAACATGACCGGGAGCCAGAAAAGCACTTCCGGGAACCACGGCCACTGCTTCCGATTCCAAAAGTAGACGGCAAAAGACCTGGTCGTCAGTTATTATTTGTCCTTGGAAGCTTTTGCCTATACATTCCTTAATACTCGGGAAAACATAAAATGCACCGTCGGGCTCGGGAAATGAGATAAAGGGCATCTCACTTAACAAACCACATATTAAGTCCCGCCGGTCTTTGAAAATATCCCTCATGCGGATGACATCCTGCTCGCTTTCTCTCATTACTCCTAAAGCCGCCCACTGAGCTATGGAACATGGATTGGAGGTTAGATGACTTTGGAAGGCACCGATTTTAGCGGCCAATTCCGGTGGTGCAATAGAATATCCTATACGCCAGCCTGTCATGGCATAGGCTTTACTAACACCATTTATGATAATAGTTCGGGAAGCAAGTTCCGGTATCAGCTGGACCGGATTAATATGTCTGGCTTGACCATAAATTAGCCTTTCATATATTTCATCCCATATTAACCATAAGTCATTTTTGATTACCAGCTCGGCTATGCCCTTGATTAGATCTTCTTCCAGCACGACGCCGGTTGGATTGGACGGTGAATTAAGAAGAATTGCTGTCGTCTTGGAGTTGATAGCTTGCGCAATTCGATCCAGTACCGGAACGTAATCGGTATCTTGGGTATCTACAACTTTCACCTGCCCATCCAAAAGCTGAATCTGTTCAATGTAACTAACCCAAGTAGGAGCCATCAAAATTACTTCATCTCCAGGGTCTACAATTGCCGCCAGGGCCTCATATATACAAGGCTTAGCCCCGTTAGAAACCACAACCTGATTTGGTTTATATTCCACACCAAACCGCTGTTTATAATATTGGCAGATTTGCTGGCGCAATTCTTGCATACCTGAGGATGCAGTGTAATGTGTGTAACCTTTATCCATAGCTATCTTAGCATACTCAAAAGCAGCAGCCGGGGAATTAAAATCCGGTTCTCCCGCTCCAAAAGATATGACATTTTTGCCCTGAGCGCTGAGTTCTTTTGCCTTGGCATCAACCGCTAAAGTTGCAGACGGCTTAATTCCTAATATTCTTTGGGAGAATTTCATGTTTTCCAATCCTTTCGACCCCGTTGTAATAATTAAATGCAAATGACTTTTCTAAATTAAAGGTTTGCCAACCATTGTTATATGGCTCGTTTTATCTGCTTCATAAAATCTTATATTATAATACAGTAAAAGGCCGAACAATGCATCATTTTCCTTTAATGTATATTGTATATAAAGCAAGGAGACCGCTGTAACGGTCCCTTTAAAAGTGGCTGGAATCATTGACTAATAATTTAAGTTTAAAATTAAGCCTGACAATTGACGGAAGCAAAAGCTTTGGCTTTTCCCAAATACTCCTGTAAAGTCATGTTTTCTGCCCCGGGAGACTTTTTTAATTCATGAAGGGCTCTGATCACCGCTTTGGCAGTATCCATGGAAGTAAAACAGGGTACACGGTGTTCGGCTGCCAAGCGCCGTAAAAGATAACCGGTTCTTTCATTGGGAAGACCTTTTGCCGGAGTACTTAGGATAAAGGCAAACTCTTTTTTTCTAATGGCATCCCTTAAGGCCTCGCTGGCCTCATCTACCTCATCCGCTTCAATGCCGCATAGGGCAAGGGCTTTACAGGAATCCCCGGTAGCCTTAATCACAAACCCAAGTTTGGCAAACTCTCTGGTAATAGCCATAGCTTCAGGCATTTCTTTGGGGCCTACCGAGACCAGGATATTTCCGCTATCGGCCAAATTTATCTGGGCACCGGCAAAAGCTTTAGCCAAAGCAAAAGCAAATCTGGTATCAAGACCCAGCACTTCACCGGTTGATTTCATTTCCGGTCCTAAAGAGGTTTCAACCTTTGTCAACTTTTCAAAGGAAAAAACAGGTGCTTTGACCGCCACATACGGCACCTCGGGTACCAGGCCGTTTTTGTAGCCGAGATCCCGCAGTTTGGCACCCAAGCTGACCTGAACAGCCAGCTTGACCAGCGGTATTCCCGTAACCTTGGAAAGAATAGGTACCGTGCGGCTGGCCCGTGGGTTGACTTCCAGAACATATACTTGGCCCTCAACCACTACAAACTGGATATTAATCAAACCTTGAACACCAAGGCGTCGCGCTATTTTGCAGGTGATATTCTCAATTTGTTTGATTTCATTTAAGGTCAGGCTTTGGGTGGGATAAACAGCCAAGCTGTCTCCCGAATGAACTCCCGCTCTTTCAATATGCTCCATAATTCCGGGAATTACAGTGGTTTCTCCGTCGGAGACGGCATCCACTTCCACCTCTTTGCCTTCCAAATATTTATCAACCAGAATTGGGTGATCCGGAGAAAGATAAATGGCCTGGCCTAGGTAGCTCTCCAGTTCTTTAAGATCATAAACCACCTGCATGGCCCGTCCGCCGATTACATAGGATGGTCTCACTAAAACAGGAAAACCCAATTCTTCGGCTATTTGTTTTGCAGCCGCAACGGAGCTGGCAGCTCGTCCCTCGGACTGGGGAATACCCATTTCCTGAAGAACGGCGGCAAATCTCTCCCGGTCCTCGGCAATATCAATGGCATCAAATGGAGTTCCGAAAATTCTAACCCCTGCCTTGCTCAGCGGTTCCGCCAAGTTGATGGCCGTCTGGCCGCCAAATTGCACCAAAACGCCGTCCGCCTTTTCCCTCCAAATAACATGCAGTACATCCTCAACAGTAAGCGGCTCAAAATAGAGCTTATCGCCTGTATCAAAGTCTGTGGATACAGTCTCAGGATTATTGTTGATAATAATCGATTCCACTCCGGCTTGCTGCAAAGCCCACAGGGCATGGACCGAACAATAATCAAATTCAATACCTTGCCCTATGCGGATCGGTCCGGATCCCAAAACAACGATTTTGGGCCCGCTTTTTACTTCAACCTCATCTTCTTCTTCATAAGTGGAATAATAGTAAGGAGTGGGGGAAACAAATTCAGCTGCGCAGGTATCAACCGTCTTATAGACCGGCATAATTCCCTCCCGTTGCCGGCGTTCTCTCAATTCCTCTTCCGGGATCCTGGTCAGGCGGGAAATTGCCAGATCGGAGAATCCTTTAGCTTTGGCTTCTCTAAGCAATTCGCTGCTTAACGGCTCAACTTTAAGCCGTTTTTCCAATTCAACCAATTTTTGTATTTTTAATAAAAAGAACCTGTCTATTTTAGTGCTCTGCTCAATTTCAGCAATGGTCCACTCCCTGCGAAAGGCCTCGGCAATGGCAAAGAATCGCTCATAATCATTATTTAGGAGTTTGTCTTCTATCTGAATATCGGTCCAGGTGCCGGCTTCGGCTATGGTCAGACCGACCGCTCCTATTTCCAGAGAGCGTACGGCCTTGAGCAAAGCAGCCTCCAAGCTGCGTTCCAGAGCCATTACTTCTCCCGTAGCCTTCATTTGAGTGCCCAGCCTGTGGTCGGCGGCCGGGAACTTGTCAAAAGGCCAGCGCGGGAATTTAACGACCACATAATCAATGCTTGGTTCAAAGCAAGCACTGGTATGCCCCGTAACCGGATTGGTCAACTCCGGCAAGGTAAAGCCAACCGCCAATAAGGCTGCCATTTTGGCTATAGGATAACCTGTCGCTTTGGAGGCCAAGGCGCTGGATCTGCTTACCCTGGGGTTTACTTCGATCACTACATATTCCTTACTGCGGGGATTTAAGGCAAATTGAATATTGCAGCCTCCGTTGACTTTAAGAGCTCTAATGATTTTAAAGGCGGCCGCTCTAAGCATTTTATACTCCACACCAGTCAAGGTTTGCGCCGGGGCAACAACAATGCTATCCCCGGTATGAATACCGACCGGGTCAATATTTTCCATGCTGCAAACCGCAATGCAGTTATCATTTGCATCCCGCATCACTTCAAATTCGATTTCTTTCCAACCGGCCACACTCCGTTCCAATAAACACTGGCTGATGGGACTGGATTGCAAGCCCCGCTGTAGGATTTCCTTCAACTCTTTTAAGTTATTGGCCATGCCGCCCCCCGTTCCACCAAGAGTATAGGCCGGCCGGACAATTAGAGGAAAACCGATCTCTTCCGCAAAAATCTCGCCTTCACTGACTGTGTTCACAATTGTACTTTTGGCCACCGGTTCTCCAATTTCCAGCATGGTTTGCTTAAAGGCCTCGCGGTCTTCCGCCTTATAAATGGTCTCGGCATTACAGCCGATGAGTTCCACTCTATACTTTTCCAATACTCCGTTTTTTTCTAAACTCATTGCCAGGTTAAGCCCGGTTTGACCGCCTAGGGAAGGCAACAAAGCATCAGGCCGTTCCTTGGCAATAATTTTTTCCAATCTTTCCACGGTAAGGGGTTCAAGATAGGTCTTATGCGCCATCTGAACATCAGTCATTATGGTGGCAGGATTACTGTTTATGAGTATTACCTCCACCCCTATCTCTTTTAACGCTTTGCAGGCTTGAGTGCCGGAATAATCAAATTCGGCGGCCTGGCCGATTACTATCGGGCCCGAACCGATTACCATAATTCTTTTCCAAGCAGGATTTAGTGGCATATTTTTAACCTCCGACTATTAGCTTCCAACTAAAAGGTCCGTTATCTTTTTAACCGTCTATCATGGCGGCAAAATCGTCAAACAAGTATAGAGAGTCTTCAGGATGGTATTGCACGGAGAATACCGGAAGTTCTTTATGCCTCATACCTTCCACCGTTTTATCATTTACATTAAGGTGCGTGACAACGAGAGGCGTTTTTTCCAAAGAATCAGCTGCAACTGCATAGCTGTGGTTCTGGGAAGTTATTATCACCTTGGAGGAGTTAAGATCCAAAACGGGCTGATTACCGCCTCGATGGCCAAATTTTAATTTATAGGTATCACCGCCTAAAGCAAGGGCCAATAATTGATGGCCAAGGCCCACTCCAAAAATTGGTTTCCGCCCTATGAGTTCTTTGATCGTAGCAATACTTTCCGGTAAGTTTTTGGGGTTTCCGGGCCCGTTGGAGAGAAATATGGCATCCGGGCCCAGAGAAAGAATAACATGGGCCGATGTATGATAGGGAACCACGGTAACCTCAAATCCTTTGGAACGCAAAGCTTTAAGGATATTGTTCTTAATTCCGAAATCTAGCACCACAAGTTTAAAATACCTGCCTTTAGCCTCCGGGGCCAAAGGGGACAAAGAATAAATATGGGGAGTACTTACTTCCGCTACAGGCTGCTCTTTATTCTGCCATCCTTTAATTTCAGAAACGGCATCTTCCAAATGGGACAAATCGCAGGTAATCATTCCTTTTAAAGCCCCATAATCCCGGATATGCCTGGTTAAAGCCCTGGTATCAATGCCTTTGATGCCAGGAATTCCTTCCGCCTCCAATTCTTCCGCCAGCAAGCACTTCATTTGCCAATGATTGGGACCTTCGGCAGCTTCCTTGACAATAAGACCTCTTACCTGCATATAAGCGGATTGATTGTCATATTGATTAATCCCGTAATTGCCGATTAGGGGATAAGTCATGCACACAATCTGGCCGAAGGAGGAGGGATCGGTTAATAGTTCCTGATAACCGGTCATCCCTGTATAGAAGACAACTTCACCTCGAACTTCCTTCTTAGCTCCGAAAGATTCGCCAATAAATATCTTTCCGGTTTCTAGAACCAACGCAGCTTTCAAATTATAACCTCCCAAGTCCGATTATAGGACGCAATTTCTTTCCAGTTTAAAGCTTAAAAGCCTTATCCAAAATTTCTAAGGCCTGATCTATTTCTTCCTTTGATACTGTAAGCGGAGGGAGAAAACGCAGGGTAGTACCCCCTACACAATTGATAAGCAAGCCTTGTTCACAGCAATTATTGACAATATCCGGGCCCTTTTCCCCTACAGGAAGCCCGACCATTAAACCCAAACCCCGGACCCGGCCCTCAAAGCCATGTTTTACGGCCAGATCCTGCAGTTTACTCTGGAAATACTTTCCTTTCGCCTCCACTTCAGAGAGGAAACCAGGCGCGGTCATTATCTCCAACACTTTACAAGCTACAGCCGTGGAGAGATGGTTGCCGCCAAAAGTGGAGGCATGATCGCCGGGCCGGAAACTGGCTGCAACTTTGTCCGTGGCCAAAACCGCTCCGATGGGAACTCCATTCCCCAAGGCCTTGGCCAAGGTCATAATATCCGGTTTTACGTCCAACCATTCGTGAGCAAACAACCTGCCTGTCCTGCCTAAACCGCACTGTACTTCGTCCAGGACCAGCAAAGCTTGATTCCGGTCACAAAGCTCTTTGATTTTTTGCATAAACTCCGGGGAAACCGGGTTTACTCCTCCCTCACCCTGAATGGGTTCCACAAATACAGCTGCTGTGTTCTCATCGACAACGGCGTTCAGTTCTTCTATATTATCCATCTCCACATAGGCAAACCCCGGGGGCAACGGTTCAAAGCCTTTGTGGTATTTTGGCTGACCGGTTGCAGCTAAAGCGGCAAGGGTTCTGCCATGAAAAGAGTTTTTTAGAGAGACAATTTTGTATTTATGAGCCCCGTAATGCTCCTTAGCATATTTACGAGCCAGTTTTATGGCTCCTTCATTGGCTTCAGCCCCACTATTGCAGAAAAAGGCTTTATCCGCAAAAGAATTGGCTGTCAGCATCTCGGCAAGTTTTACCTGGTTGGGTATCCAGTATAGATTGGAGGAATGAAGCATTTTGGCTGCTTGCTCCCTAATGACGGCTACTATTTCCGGATGAGAATGCCCCAGGGAAGTAACCGCCAACCCGGTAACAAAGTCCAAATATTTATTCCCCTCGCTGTCCCAGACCCAGGAACCGGAGCCCTCAACCAAGGCCATGGGCAAGCGGGCATAGGTATGCATGACATGTTCTTTTCCTAAATCAATTATTTGTTGGCAGTCCATCGCCCAATCATCCTTTCTCTTCCTTATATTCAATACCATACAAACCTCAAATGAGCATGGTCCCAATGCCCCCGTCTGTAAACAGCTCCAAAAGAATAGCATGGGGCTGCCGGCCGTCAATGATATGGACTGAGCCGGTTCCTTGTTCCAGGGCTTCAAGTGCACATTCCACTTTCGGTATCATTCCGCCTTGTACAATTCCGGCCTCCATTAAAAATGGGACTTCATTCCTGTTTATAACCGAGATCAAGGAACCGGGGTCGTTGATATCCCGCAACACCCCTTTGACATCGGTCAAAAGCAATAATTTGTCGGCCTTCAGGGCTCCGGCTAAAATTCCGGCCGCTGTATCGGCATTAACATTATAACTTTCACCGTCATTGCCGCCCGCAATCGGTGAAATTACCGGGATATATCCTTGATCCAAAAGGCTGATAATAATCCCGGGAACTACTTTTTTAATCTGCCCTACATAGCCTAAATCGATTTCCTCCAGGGAACCGTCCCTTTTCTCCAATTGCAGCGGCTTTTTGTCCGCGAGGAAAAGTTGAGCATCCTGTCCGCTTAAGCCCACGGCTTTTCCGCCAAACCTATTAAACAGGGAGACAATTTCGGTATTGAGCTTTCCCACGAGGACCATGGCGGCAATTTCCATGGTTTCTTTGTCCGTAACTCTTAAACCTTGGACAAAAGTGCTTTCTTTCCCTACCCTTTGCAGCATGGAGTTGATCTCAGGACCGCCCCCGTGCACAATAACCGGCCTTATGCCCACGGAATGGAGCAACAGAATATCCAATATGACTTTTTCTTTCAATTCCTTATCCACCATGGCATGGCCGCCATATTTAATTACGATTGTGGAACCGGAAAATTTCTGGATGTAGGGCATAGCTTCAATCAGTATATATGCTTTGGTAATATTGTCCATTTTTTAACTTCAACCTTTCCAGATATGATATCAATCGGCAATAAAGTTAAACAGCTTTTTCCAAGCACAGGAATTTTACTCAAGTCTTTTCATGTACGGTAATCGGCATTAATATCAATATATCTGTGGGTTAAATCACACCCC
Organism: Peptococcaceae bacterium; assembly: GCA_012523535.1. Taxonomy (GTDB): domain Bacteria; phylum Bacillota; class Desulfitobacteriia; order Desulfitobacteriales; family Syntrophobotulaceae; genus JAAYMU01. Next base: position 6,256 of record JAAYII010000225.1, on the reverse strand, counting down.
CAGGCTACGGCTTCTCCCCGGCCGTCTCCCAGTTTTATTTCGATTAAAATATCCTTGGAAGTCAAGCGCAACAGAGCCTCATCTTCCGAGAATTGTAACCCCCGGCCTTGAGAAGCCACCTGCAAACCGTTGAGAAAAACATCCACTCGTTCAGGATCAAAAGATGCCCCCGAGTACCCGGCAGCGGCCACTATTCTGCCCCAATTGGCATCCTGTCCGTAAATGGCCGTCTTTACCAGATTTGAGGAACAGACGCTGCGGGCAATCATTCGGGCCGAACAGATATCTTTAGCTCCCGTTACTTTAACTTCCAAAAACTTGCTGGCCCCTTCGCCGTCCCGGGCAATGGCTTTAGCCATGGAGCGGCAAGCTTCCTTTACCATTTGGGAAAAAACATGCCAGTCCTTTCCTTCGGGCCTTACACCCGATAAACCGTTGGCCAGCATAAGCACCATATCGTTGGTGCTGGTGTCCCCGTCAACACTGACCATATTGAAACTTTCGTCCGTAGCTTCCTGTAGCAATGTTTTAAGCCTGGAACTTTCAACTTGGGCATCGGTGGTAATAAAACAAAGCATGGTTCCCATATTGGGATGAATCATCCCGGAACCTTTGGCCATAATGCCCAGCTTAATTGTCCCACCCTCGCATTCCAGCTCAAAAGACGCTTCTTTTTCTTTGGTATCGGTAGTCATAATTGCCAGGGCCGCCTGATGGGCTGATAAGCTTTTATTTGGCAATTTCGTTGATTATTTATGCTCGATGAACACTGTTGCTGCAGGGATTTGACCGCCGCCGCAGCTGATTTAATTCCGGGAACTATTTTTTCCATAGGCATAGGCTGCCCGATGACACCTGTAGAAGCTACAAGGACATCTTGGAGGTTAATCCCCAGTTCCAAGGCTGTAGTCTCAGCCATTTGCCAAGCATCCCGCTCCCCTCTTTCCCCCATACAGGCATTGGCATTGCCACTGTTGATAATAACAGCCTGAGCTTGGCCGTTTTGCAAATGCTTTTGGGTAAGAAGAAGGGGATGGGCCTTGACCACATTGCGGGTAAACATGCCGGCGGCGTTGGCTTTTGTGGCCGAAAAAATCAAAGCCAGATCATATTTTTCCCTGTATTTAACTCCGGCTTTGACCCCGCTGGCATAAAAACCTACCGGAGCTGATATTCCTCCGCTTATTTCCTTCCACTGAACTCCGTTCGTTTCCATTGACTTTTCCTCCAAAAAAATGATCTATAAACACGATCCGCACTGATACAACCAAACAAAATAAACAACCAAGGCTTACGGCCACATGCCCCTTGCTGCTAGGCCCATGCCTTCGGGCAATCCCATGATAATATTCATATTTTGCACTGCCTGGCCGGAAGCACCTTTGACCAGGTTGTCAATAGCGGAAACTATAATTACTCTGCCTGTACGCTCATCATATTTCAATTGTAGAAAAGCATGATTGCTACCGTAACAGTATTTAGTCTGGGGCCATACCCCTTCTGGTAAAAGATGTACAAATTGTTCCTGCTGATAAGCTTCTTTCAAACATTCTCGCAAAATTTTTTCCTTTTGCCCTTCCGTCCCCAGCCCTTCGGCAACCTGGGCATAGATCGTAGCCAATATACCTCTGGTCATGGGCACCAGATGGGGCACAAAACTGACATGAACTTTGTTTTTGGCCGCAAAGGTTAATTGCTGCTCTATCTCCGGTGTATGTCTGTGCTCAGCCACTCCATAGGCTTTAAAATTTTCGTTAACTTCACTGAAGTGCAGGGCTTGATTTACTCCTCTCCCCGCTCCTGATACTCCGGATTTGGCATCGATTACGATTGTCTGCTTCTGGAGCAATCCTTCCTCCAATAACGGGACTAAAGCCAAAAGAGAAGCAGTAGGATAACAACCGGGATTAGCAACCAGGGATTTGCCGTAAATCTGGTCGCGGTAAAGCTCCGGCAAGCCGTATACCGCTTCTGAAATTATTCCCGGGTTGGCATGTTTTACCTTATACCACTTTTCATATTCCAAACTGTCCCTTAGGCGAAAGTCCGCGCCTAAATCAATAACTTTTATTCCCCTCTTAAGCAGGGGCTCAACTCTGGCCGCGGCAATCCCGTGGGGAAGAGCTACAAACAAGACATCCAAATCGGGGATACACTCATCCTCCAGGACATAGCCGCATCCGCTTAAATGAGGATAAACTGCGGCAATGTCCTTTCCCGCAGAACTCGACGATCCCAGATAAACTATTTCCGCTTCGGGATGATTATTTAATAAACGGAGCAATTCCTGGCCTGTATAACCGGTTGCTCCAAGGATTCCAACTTTCACTATTCTTCCTCCTCGCAGACCTTTGTTTTAATAATTATACATGTATACGTATAATTATGCAACGCTTTTTTAATATTGTTTTTGTATTAAAACCATTATGTTTACTTATAAAGATTTTCCCTCTCATAGGGAAATGTGCATAAAAAAAAATACCTTCCAAATAGATAATCTAATTCTACTGATTAGATTATCTACTTGGAAGGTATCCTTTCAAAGGAGTTATCTTTTTCAATATTTAAATTACAATTTATTATCCGGATTGGTGAAAAGCAATTTGAAATAATAATCAACATTAACTTAATTTATAAACTTTATTTCAAAGCTTTTATAAACTCCGGTTTTAGACTTTGAACTTACTTATCTCATCTTTTAGCTGTTGAGCGAGAGAGGAAAGGTTTTCAGCGGCATCAGAGATCATGGCAACGGAAGCGTTTAATTCCTCTGTCGATGCTGACACTTCCTCGGTGGAGGCGGCGTTTTCCTGGGCTATTGCCGAAAAATTCTCCAGCAACCTTAATATCTGATTTTTTTTAGCCTCGATTTCTTGCCCGGAAACATTTAATTTTTCTATTATCTGTTTTGTGGTTTCTACCGCTTCGGCAATTCCGCTAAATCTTATTTCCGTCTCATTAACCGCATCCACCTGTTCCCGTACTATTTCTCTTACAGTCTCCATGGTTTTGATTGTATTTGTCGATTTAGTCTGCAGTTCTTGAACTATGGATTCTATTTCCTTGGCGGATTCCGTAGATTGTTCGGCCAGTTTACGTATTTCAACCGCCACAACGGCAAAACCCTGTCCCGCTTCTCCCGCTCTGGCTGCTTCAATGGCTGCATTTAAAGCAAGAAGATTGGTTTGATCGGCAATGCTTTGTATGGCCCGGCTGGCAATGTTTATTTTACCCGCGCTATTATTTGTATCTTGAACAGCCTCAAATATTTCTTCCGCCGCCTTATTGGTCTCCGATGTTTTATCAAGTAGGATTTGAACTATTTTGGAACCTTCGTTCTTTAAATGAATAACCTGCTCTGACGCCCGGTTTAACTCTTGCATATACTGCTTATTTTTTTCCACTATTTCTCCGAGCTCATGGGCCTTTACCGAACCTTTTTCAGTATCCGCAGCCTGCTCCCCTGCACCTTTCGCGATTCCCTCAATGGCCCTTGATACTTCTTCCGTGGCTGCCGCCGATTGTTGGGCGGTAGCTTTAAAATCCAAGGCCGAACTGGTTACCTGTTCCGCCGATTTGGCAGTATTGGTTATTAAAGCAATAACATTCCGTTGCATATTAGCCAGTGCCTTGGCAATAATTCCTATCTCGTCATTTCTATCCAGATACTTTATTGCTTCACTTTTTTCATCAAATCTGAAATCATATTCTGCAAGGCGGTTGATAATGCCGGCAAGGGTTATTATCGGCTTGGTAAGCTTCCGGCCAATTATGTAAGTAAAGCCTAAAGCTATAATAACGGCAACCAGGGCTATGATAACAAACAGATATTTTATAGTTGAAGTATGCTCAGTTATTGAATTAATTACTTCTTCTTGAGATATGCCTATAAACAATATTCCTATAACTTGTTTATTGCTGTCCAAGATCGGATCATAGGCTGTCAAATACGGTTTGCCCAGAATATTTGCCTCTCCTACATACCTTTTTCCCTGAGAAACCTCGGCGAAAGCGGGACTATCTTTTCCCAGGAAGGTACCAATTGCTCTTTCTCCATCTTCTGTCTTAACATTTGTGGTGATTCTTTCGAAATCATGTCCCCTGTTAATGAATATGGTGGCAACATTGCCTAAGTCGTTAAAAATAGCATCAACCATTTCATGTCGGCCGGAAACAGGCCTGCCGTTTTCATCTAACAAAACACCGTTTTCCAAGGTCAAATCTCCGAAATAGTGTTTCAAATATATATTCGCCGCTTCAATATCTCCGCTGAGTTTTTCATGCAACAGTTTTATTTGCAGGGAATTCATGGCTTCGTGCGCCCTGTTATAACCTATAAAACTGATGGCAAAACTAACTACTATTATTAAAAGACCAAAAAATACTATTAGCTGCATTCTTAAGCTGCTTTTCATTGCCGCCTTATCCCCCTGTTTGCAATGTTTTTTAATTTTAAGTGATTATAATTATAACAAGTTAAAAAAAATAAAAAAAGATATTTGAGATCAAATATCCCAGATTTCACAGTTCATCAATATTTTGCCAATACTTAGGAATTAGCTTTAAATTCTTTTTGTATGTCGGCTAGAAGTTTTTTATTGCTTATCACGTCCCAAGCCGTTAACGCTAAAAGTTTTACTGCCAAAAGCAAGACTTTCTCCCCTTCTTCGGATAAGCCGGCGGCAGCGAAATCTTTGGTATGGGGTATTTCATATCCCGACCCTAGTCGCAAATATGGATGAATGGCAGGGACCACCTGGCTAACATTTCCCATATCTACCGATCCCAACATGGTTTGCGGGGGCTCTATTTCCTTTATGCCCAACAAGATTAGATTATTTCGGCAGCAATCGGCCAAAACTCTATTGCTTCTCATTTCATGATAAGAACATTCAAAAAAATTCCATTTCATTTGAGCATTAACTTTTGCAGCCGCTCTATAAGCACAATCCAAAAATTTTTGACGAATAACTTCCAACTTCTCCCTTTTCTCGGCCCTCAGGTAAAACCTGGCTTCAGTATAATCAGGAACGATATTCGGAGATTTTCCACCCTGGGTTATTATTCCGTCAATCCTTTCCATGTCACTTAATTTCCGTTTTAGTTTTTCAAGCATCTGAAAAAATATAAGCATCGCGTCCAAAGCATTAATGCTGTCATTATTTGCTATGACCATATGAGCGGCCTTGCCTAAAAAAGCCACTTCAATAGCATCCAAAGCCAAACTGGAGATTTCGGGGACATTGCAGCTTCCAGGATGAAACATCATAGCAATGTCAATGTCGTCAAAAAGCCCTGCTTCAACCAGGCTTACCTTTGCTCCGCTCGTTTCTTCCGCGGGACTGCCGATTACCACAAGCTCACCCTGCAAATCGGTCGATAGGCTTAATACGACAGCAGCTCCTACACTGGCAGCCCCGATCAAATGGTGACCACAACCATGTCCTATATCGGGAAGAGCATCGTATTCGGCCAAAAAAGCAATTTTGGGGCCCGGTTTATTCCCTTTAAATCTGGCCAAAAAAGAGGTTTCCATACCGGCCAAAGGCCTCTCCACTTGGAAACCATATCTTTTTAAATACCCGGTTAAGAGACTAACCGCAAAGTGCTCTTTATATCCTACCTCCGGGTTATGTCCGATTTTCCAAGCCAATTCCCAAACGCTTTTATGTAATGTTTCTGCAGTCTCTATCAGCCATTTTTTTTGCTCTTCCATTTTTGCCACCATTACCTTTAAGGTTTTTCCTCGACCAGGTAATTGCCTACTCCTTCAAAAATAGCCATAGCCATTTTTTCCTGATAGCTTGGTTGGTTAAGTTTGCTTTCTTCTTCGGGATTGGACAAAAATCCAACTTCGATGGTTACTGCCACCATATTGGTATTTTTCAAGATAAAATAAGACTGATTAGACTTTGCTACTCTTTTTTTACTGCTGAGTTTATTTAAGCATGCTTGAATGTTTTCAGCAAGATTTTTTCCCTCAACAGATTCAGGATGATAAAACACCTGTGGACCATATTGCCTCTGATCAGGGAAACTATTGGCATGTATGCTAAGATAAATATCCGCATTCGATTCCATAGCTTTTTGAATTCTGTAAGCCAGGTCTTCTCTTTTCCTTTGCAATAATTTAGATGAAGTTCCAAAATCCCGATCATCTTCCCGCAGCATTACAACCTGGCAACCTGCCTGTTCAAATAATAGTTTCAGCCTTTTTGAAATTTCCAGATTAATGTCTTTTTCCAGGGTTTTGTTT
>JAAYII010000224.1 GCA_012523535.1 Peptococcaceae bacterium | reverse complement strand
GGCCAGCATTGAAATGTGCATTCCTTATATGCGCAAGCTGGCCGAACAAAGAGCGGATAAGATTATGGACAGCAGCCCCAGCGGAATTGTTATTCTCGATGAAGCTTTGAACATTCTTGCTATGAACTCTTCTTTCTGCCGTTATTTTACCTGCGGTAAACACCTGATCGGCAGAAATATTTCCTATTTACTGGACGCTCAAAACTTTGAAAAAGTGGCCACCGGGGTTAAAGAGTATACCGAAGCGATAGTATCCTGCTATGGGCGAGAGTTTCACCAGCTTGTTTATCCTTTGCTCGGAGAAAAACAATATGTAGGAATTTATACCGATGTTACAGGAATTCTGATGACGGAAGCCAAAATGGAAGAATTAAAAAGACAAACTATCCGGAAAGCCCAAGAACTCTTGGAACATCAAATCAAGGTTGCCCAGACCATGGCAAAATTTTTAGGTGAAAGCACTGCTCGCAGTGAAGAATTAGTAGAAAGGCTGATGGGCACTTATGACAGCTAAATGGCTTTATATTGAGGATACGATTCAGCAAGCCAATAAAATGGATAACATGATTTGCGGTGACTACTACCTTTGCCAGAGAACTTTCGAACATACAATCTTTATTCTTTGCGATGGTTTGGGTTCAGGTATTAAAGCTAATATATCCGCCACTATGTGTGCTCATCGCCTTTTATGGCTCTTGGAGTCAGGGATCTCTTTATTCAAGTCCAGTGAAATGGTGTTGGCCATGATGCACAAGGCCAGAACGCAGGCGGATATCCCTTATGCCGCTTTTACAGTGGCCTGGGTTTTGAATAACGGCCAATATAAAGTATTGTCCTATGAAAGCCCCTCACCTTTGTTGGTTAACAAAAGCGGTGCGGAGATAATGGCCCAGAGGGTTATTAGCTTGTCCGAGGAACCGGTTAAAGAATCAACCGGCATGCTGCGCGACGGAGAAGCCTTGGTGCTGATGACCGACGGTGTTACCCAGGCTGGGTTGGGAAAAACCCAGGGCTTGGGCTGGGGTGTGGAAGGAGTTAATTATTATCTGAATACCGCCCTTTATCGAGGCAAATCCCTTGCGCAAGCATCCCAGGATATTATGGACAAAGCATGTCAACTTTCGGGAGGAGTTTTTGCCGACGATGCTTCCCTTGTAGTTTTAAGCTGTCGGCAAGCCAAAGTCTTGAATATAATGACCGGGCCGCCTGTCTATCCCAGCGAAGACGAGAGCTTCGTGCGCGATTTCTTAAGCAGGGAAGGGTATAAAGTGGTGTGTGGCTCAACCACCGCCGATATAGTGTCCAGGGTTATAGGAAAACCGGTGGAGATTCTGTCCCTGTCTTCCTCTTTTGCTCAACCGCCGAGGTATAAAATTGAAGGAATAGACCTGGTCACAGAAGGGGCGGTTACTTTAAACCAGGTCTATAACATTTTGGATGAGGATCCGGACAATTACGACAACGGGTCTTGTGTTAGCGATCTGGGTAGAATGATGTGTCATGCTGATTTTATCAATTTCTTCGTAGGAGGGGCCCGCAATCCCAGCCATAACAATATTTCATTTAAACAATTAGGGGTTTTGCCCCGTCAAACCATTGTTAATTTGCTTGTGCAAAAATTAAGGGATATGGGAAAAATTGTTTTGGAACATTATAGATAAATATTCGTTTGTTACTGTAATCCTGAATTATAGACTCTATATTCGGCAAATCCTTTGAGCTGGGATTTTTCCATTTCCACTTCCAGCAAAACTCCTTGTTCCGTATATGTTTCTTGCAGCACTTTGCTGTGGTTATGCAGCAAGGCCAGGATTTTTCCTTTATCATAAGGGATCAGGAGCTTGACCCGGATTCGCCGGCCAAAAAGGATGTTTTCTATAGTTTCCTTCAACAATTCCAAGCCTTGTCCTGTAAGGGCGGATATTTCAATAACCTTCCGGTTTCCCGGCAGAGAAAGGGAAAGCGGATTTTTTGTTGCCAGGCGATCGATTTTGTTTAGTGCAATCAGAGTTGGTTTGTCTTCGGCTTTTAGTTCAATCAGAATCTCGTCTACAATTCTTATTTGATCTTCAACCTGGGGATCGGAGGCATCGGCTACGATTAAAATCAAATCTGCCAGCACAACTTCTTCCAGCGTAGATTTAAAGGCGGCGAGTAAACCGGGTGGCAGCCTGCGAATAAAGCCCACTGTATCAGCCATTAAAACCGTCCGGCCGCTGGGCAGAGGCAGCCGGCGTATTGTGGTATCCAAAGTGGCAAAGAGTTTGTCTTCCGCCAGGACCTGAGTTGAACATAAAGTATTTAGTAAGGTGGATTTACCCGCATTGGTATAGCCCACCAAAGAAACGAGAGGGATATCGTTCTTTTGCCGGTTTTGCCGCAACGTGTTTCTTTGTTTGCTAATAGCTGCCAGTTCCCGTTTCAAATGAGAAATGCGGGCTCTGATATGGCGGCGGTTTGTTTCCAGCTTGGTTTCACCGGGTCCGCGGGTACCGATACCCCCTCCCAAACGGGAGAGTGCAGTTCCTGTCCCGGAAAGGCGCGGCAGCATGTATTCCAGTTGGGCCAGTTCCACCTGCAATTTCCCTTCTTTGGAACGGGCCCGCTGGGCAAAAATATCCAAAATAAGAGCTGTGCGGCTTAGCACCTTGCAGCCAAGGGCCTCTTCCAGGTTGCGCTGCTGGGTTCCGGACAATTCAGCTTCCATTATTACCAAGTTGGCATTTGAAGCTTGGACCATAAACTGAAGTTCTTCCAATTTGCCTTGAGTGATAACTGTTGTAGAATTCAAGCTGCTTTGTTTTTGTATTATTTTCCCTATGACTTGGGCCCCTGCAGTTTTGGCCAGTTCTTCCAGTTCGGCCAGAGCAATTTCAGCTTCACTGGAGCCGCCGGAGCCAATGGAGTTAATTCCAACCAGTATGGCCCTTTCCTGGGGGCTTTTATTATCCTCCGAAATCCGGCGCAACTGGCGGTCCGCTTGCTCGATCAAGCGGTTCAAATCGCTGAAATCCGTTTTATCGGGCCGGTCAGGACCAAAGATTTTAACTTCCTCCGGCTGTTCCGGATCAATAATACCGGTAAATAGCTCTTGTGCCTGTTCGCCTTTAATACCTACCGCAATCATAGCGTCAAGGCGCAGTTTTTTCAGGGTATTGATATCGATAGCGGATAGATTTCCGCTGCCATTGGGATGGGTATGCAGGCAGCGAATGCCGGCAAGACGCTGGGGGTTGCGTTTGCCTTCGACCTGAGCAAGAGTTACAGACCGGTGATTTCCAATGCTTACATCGACCACGCGTCCTTGGCGATCCAGGTAGAGAGCTATTTCTTTGTTTATAAGTGACGAGAGATAAGAGACCTTTTCTACGAGTTCAAGGGACCAGAGCTGTTCTTGGGGAACAGCCAGATTATAGAGATTGGCCAGTTCCAGCCGTATACTCTTTTTCAAGCCTTGGTTGGCACCGTGTACTTCCTTCATGTATTAGAATCTTCTCTTTCACTAATAATAAAGTGTATGCACATATTGTATAAAAAAATGGGTCTTGATAAAAGCCATAGTGCCCAAAGCTTTATTCTCATTAAAGGGCTTTTAGATCTTTGCATTAGTTGGTAAAATGTAGGGGACAACTCGGTCCAAAGGGGTAGATTGTATGCAAGCCGACAACTGGCAAAGATTTTGCCGTTACTTATTTTACAGCGAGGAGCTGGGACTGGAGCTTGATATCAGCAAAATCCACTTTGCCGATGATTATTTGCCCGGTATGGAGAACCGGATGAAAATCGTCTATGCTCAAATTGACAAGCTGGAACAGGGGGAAATATTCAATCCGGATGAAAACAGAATGGTGGGCCATTATTGGCTGCGTTGCCCTCAACTGGCTCCCCGGCCGGAAATCACCCGGGAGATTAATTCCACCATTGCCGCCGTTAAACATTTTGCCTCACAGATCCATAATGGAATTCTAAGAGGGCAAAATGGACGTTCATTTGGCAATGTTTTACTTATTGGGATCGGCGGCTCAAGCCTGGGGCCCAAATTCTTAGCCCAAGCCTTGAGTCAACCGGGAGATAAGCTCAAGACCTTTTTTCTCGACAATACCGACCCCGATGGAATGGACATGGTCTTTGAAGAGTTAAAAGATCAATTGGACCGAACCCTGACCATAGTAATTTCCAAAAGCGGTGGAACCATTGAGACCAGAAACGCCATGGAAGAGGTCAGATATTTATATCGTCAAAAGGGCTTGGATTTCTCCAAACATGCAGTAAGCATTACCCGGGCCGGTAGTGCCTTGGATAAAACCAGCCGGCAGGAGCAATGGTTGGCTGCTTTCCCTATGTGGGATTGGGTGGGGGGGCGAACCTCGGTGTTGTCCGCCGTAGGTTTATTGCCTTTGGCTTTGCAGGGGGTAAATATTGATTTACTGCTTCAAGGCGCCCGCAAGTGCGACGAAATAACACGCAGGCCTCTTACTTTAAAAAACCCTTCAGCCTTGCTGGCATTGATGTGGTACGCTGTTACCGGGGGCAAGGGAGGCAAGGAAATGGTAATCCTCCCTTATAAAGACCGGTTGCAGCTTTTAACCCCTTATCTCCAGCAGTTAATCATGGAATCTCTAGGTAAGGAGACCGATCTTGAGGGCAAGGTTGTCCGGCATGGAATAACGGTCTACGGCAACAAAGGGTCGACCGACCAGCACTCTTACCTCCAACAGCTGCTCGACGGTCCGGATAACTTTTTCGTTACCTTTATTGAAGTTCTAAAAGACAGGCAGGATTCTTCCCTCAGAATTGCCGACAATTCCACCAGCGGGGACTATTTGCAGGCATTCCTGCTGGGAACGAGAAAAGCCCTTACCCTTAAAGGGCGGCAGTCCATAACCATAACCATCCCGGAGATAAATGAATTTGCCCTTGGGGTTTTGTTGGCCTTGTTTGAAAGAGCGGTCAGCATGTATGCCCTGTTGGTCAATATCAATGCCTATCATCAGCCGGCGGTGGAACTGGGTAAAAAACAGGCGGGAGAGATAATAGCATTAAAAAATAAAGCTTTGGATTTTTTGTGGGCTCATAAAGGGCAAAAATATAATGTGGAAACTTTAGCTTCGGAGCTGGGCCCGGAAACGGACAAGGAAACCCTTTATAAGATCCTGCGGCATTTGAGTCATAATCCCCAAAACCGCATCAGCGCAGAAATTGAAAACCCTGAGGCAACAGATGTTTCCCTTGCTTCAATATACTATCAAGCTCATTAAGCGCTTGGCAATTGCTGCTTTGAGATTTGGCCAATATTTAAATTGGCTAAGTATGCAATATCATGTACTTTTTTGGAATAAAAACATATTATTTTCCAGAAGCATTTATTAAATGTAAGGAGAGGGAACTTTGGACATGGTAAGGCAAGGAAAAGCATTAATAAATCCGGCCTTGGAAGATAATTTGGAAGATAGAGTAAGGGAAAGATATAAATTTTGGACGGAATGCGACTATTTTGACAGTGCCACCAGGCAGGAGCTTCTTTCTTTGCAGGACCCCAAGGAAATTTCAGAGCGGTTTTATACCGATCTGGAATTTGGCACGGGGGGAATGAGAGGCATTATTGGTGCAGGCACCAACAGAATAAACAAATATGTCGTGCGCAAAATTACCCAAGGGTTGGCCGATACCATAATCGAACAGGGAAAAGAGGCCTGTAAACGGGGTGTAGTTATTGCTTACGATTCCCGCCGCAACTCGGCGGAGTTTGCCATGGAAACGGCTTTGGTTTTAGCGGCCAACGGTATTCGGGCCTTTTTGTTCGATCGTTTAAAGCCAACGCCGGAATTATCCTTTGCCGTAAGATTTCTCGGAACCATAGCCGGGGTTAATATTACAGCCAGCCATAATCCCAAAGAATATAACGGTTATAAAGTGTATGGGGAAGATGGCGGACAGGTTCCGCCTGCTCAAGCTTTGAAAATAGTGGAAAAAATTCATAGCCAGATAGACTGGCGTATTCCGGTTTTAAGCCTTAAAGAAGCCAAGGAACGGGGGCTTTTGCTGGAAATTGGTTCTGATGTTGACCTGGCTTATTATATGGAAATAAAGGAAAGTCTGCTTTATCCTGAACTGTCCCGAGCAAAGGGGTCCAGACTTAAAATAGTCTATACACCGCTTCACGGGGCAGGAAATGAGCCTGTTCGTTCCATCTTGCATGATATCGGATTTACCTCGGTGTTTACCGTGCCGGAGCAGGAAAAACCGGATTGTGAATTTTCAACCGTTAAACTGCCCAATCCCGAGGACCCGGCGGCTTTTGAACTGGCGTTGAAATATGCTACTGAGCGGCAAGCCGATATTATATTAGCCACTGATCCTGATGCCGACCGGCTCGGCTTGTATGCCAAAGACCAAGACGGTTCTTTCCACAGGTTTACCGGCAACCAGATTGGAGTAATCCTGGCTTATTATTTAATATCCCAGCGGCAAAAACTTGGCAGGTTGCCAAAAGACGGGAAACTGGTAAAAACTGTCGCTTCTACTGAGCTCGGTGATGCCGTAGCCGCTCATTTTGGTTTGGAAACCATTAATGTGCTGGTAGGCTTCAAATATATCGGTGAGCAGATTAAGGAAATGGAAGAGAAGGAAACGGGCAGTTTCATTTTTGGTTTTGAAGAGAGTCATGGCTATTTGGCAGGAACTTATGCCCGGGACAAGGATGCGGTGCAAGCATCCGCCTTGCTGGCCGAGGCCGCTTTGTATTACCGAGAAAAAGAAAACAAGACCCTGCCTCAAGTCCTCGAAGAAATATTCCGATTATGCGGTTACTATATCGATGAACAGGTGGCAATTTCTTTGGAAGGCAGAGAAGGAAAGGAAAATATTAATAAAATCATGGACTATCTTAGAAAGAAAAAGCCCGCCGCTTTCGGTGGACTAACCGTAAAAAGTATGGATGACTTTTTTCATCGGAAAACCTATTTTATGATTGAGAATAAAGAACGGGAGATGGGGGCGCCTTTATTGCCTCCGGAAAATGTACTGAGGCTCAGATTTGAACAAGGGGGTTTTATAATGGCCAGACCCTCGGGAACAGAACCCAAAATACGATTTTACTTTTGCCTCAAAGGGAACAGCATGACAAGCCTTAAGGAAACACTTAATAATGTTAAAGCCGACTTTTTGGAAGTTATCTATAACGTTCTCGGATTTCGGCCCATAAAATAGCGGCTAAAAAGATTAAACCGACAAAACCCATCAGAGGATAAACAGTGGCAATGACCCGTGAAAAACCCAGTTGGGCTGCCAGGACGGCGAAGGCACAGGCTCCTGCCGCCCATAAATAACGATAGATATATCTGTAAGCAACCCGCGCGCTAAATCCATAGAGCATGCCAACCGTGGTCGTATATATTTCCAGGAGCAGGATGAGGCCGTAGGCCCAAGCCGCGACAGTACTGAGCTTTTTGGCCAAAAATACCATTGGGACTTGGAAAGTAAGGCTTTCAGGTGCCGCACTGACAATAGCCAGACTAATGGCCAGAATACCGATCCCCAATCCCAAAGCTCCCATAATACTGCCTTGAAGGATAGTTTTCTTGTTGGGGGCTTCAACCCCCAAAGGAGCCAAGATGGCTACCGCCAACATTATATTGTAAGATACATAGAGCAAGGTAGCCAGAGGCCAGCTTTGAGATATTGGGGATTCCAACGATTCTATAATATCTATTTTCTGGACGGTTATTGGGTCTTTGGCAATGGAGAATAGGGCTACACCCAAGACAATGACCAGCAAAAAGGGAACCACTATTCCTATGGCTTTAACCACATTATTAAAACCCGCAACTACTGTAAAGAGGGCCAAGAGAACAATTGTTATACTTCCGTATAAAGCGGGCAGGTTAAAATGCTCTTCCGCTACCGCTCCTGCACCGGCAGTCATCACAATCAGGACCCCTAAAAAGCTGACAGTAATAAACCAATCCAAAAATAAGCCCAAATGGGGACCTGCGGAGAATCTCACCAGTTCACAATGGGAATCGGCCTTTAAATCCCGGGAGATTTTCATGATAGCAAAGCCAAAAAAGCAGAACATTACAGCTGCCAATGGAATGCCGATTAAACCCATTTTGCCGTATAAGGTAAAAAATTGGAGCACTTCCTGCCCCGTGGCAAAGCCCGCCCCAACCACCGTGCCGATAAAAGCGGCGGCAATTGCCGGGGCGGTTAATTGTCTGCCTTTTTTCATATTATCCCTACTTTCTTTAAGAAAGCTATATGAAATTGTTTTTTTACGGTATAATTATTGATGTTTCAGCTTGGTCAAGGTTTCAATCTTCCTAAAGATAAGTATGACGGGTTTTGCCATTTTAGTATGGGGGGTGAAAAAATGTCCTCACTGAGAAAAAAAGTATATGCTACGATTATTATCGCCTTGTTTTGCCTGATCATTGTTACCGGGATCGGGAACTACCGCGCGGAACAACTGGCGATAAAAATTGCAGCGGATCAAATAGATAAGGCACTGGCCCTTACCTTCCAGGAGCTTGATAACAACCGTTTGCAAACACTTATTCAGACTTTGGATGATCAAGATCCTTATTATGATCAAATTCGCATTCTACTAAGACAGATAAAGCAAGACCATAATCTTGCCGACCTGGCCATACTTTATAAAATTCCTGAAACAGGGTGGTTTTATGTCGTCGATGCCAGAGAGAAAGAAGATCCCTCTTATCATCCTCTCGGCGCGGCAGAAAAACAAGCATCAGTATATATGGAGAGAACCTGGAAGGAACAACCTGCCGGCATAGAATACCAAGCTTCTTCGTCTAATGCTTTTATCTCCAGATATTTACTGCTAAAGGATGCCCAGGGAAGCGCGCTGGCGGTTCTCAAAGGAGATCTGGCGGCGGGAGACATTACTTCTTATTTGTATAAAACCCGCTATGTCCAAATAGGTGTAATTATTGTTTCTTTAGTTTTAATAGGATTGATTACGGGGGCCGGCTATAAGAAGACCAAGGTTCGGGCTTAAAAGTAAGAACAAGTGAACAAACAAATTTAGAATAAGAAAATCCCTAACCGGAAATATATAGAAAAGAATAAGCATATATTCTCCCGGGAGGGATTTTTTTCGTGCAGGAATATTTTATTGAAGTAGGCACTTCAAATTACAGGGAAGGCCTATATCGTAGGCTTTCCGATTTACGCGCCTTGGAGGGACTCCCTTTCGAATTATTCGAATTGCAAAGCGAAGCTCCCTACCTTGTGCGCTGTGTATATTCTACGCTTGAGGGAAGACAAGCGGAAGACCGGCTTGCCTTTAGAATATATAATTACTATTTTGCCCGGGCGCTGGCAGAGATAGTTTTCCAGGAATGGGAGCGGTCTTATGTTAAAAAGGTTTTAGTTACCGAATACAATTTTGACCTAAGGGACATAAATAGATTTATGGCCAAGTTTTGGCCTGCCTATAAAGAGAATAAACAAGCGTTTTCTGATCTTAAAAAAAGAATACTGATCAGATCAATTTTGGAATTCTTGGATTCCAACCAGCGCTTCAATATAGAAGGGTTTATGAATTTCAGAGCCGATCAATATAAACGGGAGCTCAGGAAGCAAATAGCCGGGGCGGTTGAAAATTATGTCCTGGATCAGGAGCATCAAGGTTTTATTAACATGCTCAAAAAGTACCTGGCCAAACAAACGGCTGTTTTTCCCACCCTAAATGTAATTATTAAAGCCTGGGGAGAAGTTCAATTTTATGATGACCGGGAACAAAATGTCAGCCGGGAATGTTTGGAGGATCATTACAGATCGGATTTGGAATTGCATGAAGATATATTGATTATTGCTATTATTAAATGCGCTCCCCCAAGGCTTGTGGTTCATGGCCTTACTGATAAATATGTAAATATGATGAAGATTTTAACAGAAGTCTTTGAAGAAAAAGTCAGTATTTGTAATGGTTGTCCCCTTTGTGGCAACAACCATTGACAATGCTAACAGGGTAGTATAAGCTATTGTTAAATAAACAATGAAAACGCGATGACAGGGACAGTAATCCGAATAGAAGCAAACAGAGAGAAATGCCCAGGCTGAAAGCATTTCTGCGGAGTTCGGGATGAACACCACCCTGGAGTGCCGTGCTGAATAACAGTAAGCAGGCCGTAAAACCCGCGTTAAGGGGTTAGAGGAGAATATTTTATTCTCAAAGTTGGGTGGAACCACGGGTTTATTATTTGCTCTCGTCCCATAGGGGACGGGAGCTTTGATCATTAAGGCCGAATTTAGGAGGAAATGAACAGACCATGATCAATGTAACTTTAAAAGATGGATCAATAAAACAAATTCCGGCAGGAACAACCGTTCTGGAATTGGCTTCTTCTATTTCCCAGGGATTGGCCCGCGCAGCGGTGGCCGCAAAAATTAATGGCGAAATTAAGGATTTGAACACTAAGCTGGAAGAGGATGCCGAAGTTGAAATATTGACATTGGACAGTGAAGAAGGATTGGCCGTAATGAGGCATTCTACTGCTCATCTATTGGCTCAGGCAGTCAAAAACCTTTTTCCGGGAACCATCCTGGGTATAGGTCCGGCCATTGCCAACGGCTTCTATTATGATTTTGACTCCGAGCATGTCTTTACTCCCGAAGATTTGGAAAAACTGGAAGCCGAAATGAAAAGGCTGGCCAAGGAGGATTATAAATTTGAACGCCAAGAATTGACTAGGGAACAAGCCTTAGATTATTTCCAACAAAAGGGCGAAAAGTACAAAGTTGAACTTATTAATGATTTGCCTGGCGAAGCGCGCATTTCGATTTATACCCAGGGCAATTTCACCGATCTCTGCGCCGGTCCTCATGTTCCGTCCACCAAAATGCTTAAAGCCTTTAAATTGCAGAGCATAGCGGGCGCTTACTGGCGAGGCAGCGAAAAGAATAAAATGCTGCAACGTATATACGGTTTGGCTTTTGCCAAAAAATCCGATTTGGACGACTATCTAAACAAACTGGAAGAAGCCAAAAAAAGAGATCATCGCAAATTAGGGATGGAACTTGACCTTTTCAGCCTGCATGATGAAGGCCCCGGTTTTCCTTTCTTTCATCCCAAGGGCATGGTCTTGAGGAATATCTTGGAAGATTTCTGGCGGGAAGAACACCTAAAAAGGGGCTATGTGGAGATCAAGACCCCCATTATTCTCAGCCGAAGTCTATGGGAGCAATCCGGGCACTGGGATCATTATAAAGACAATATGTATTTTACCAAGATTGATGATCAAGACTTTGCCGTCAAACCGATGAACTGCCCGGGCGGGATGATTATGTACAAGAGCAAGTTGCGCAGTTATCGGGATTTGCCGATTCGCTGCGGTGAACTGGGTCTTGTCCACAGGCATGAGTTGTCCGGTGTTTTGCACGGGCTCCTAAGAGTACGCAGTTTTACCCAGGATGATGCGCATATCTTTATGCTTCCTTCCCAAATTAACGAAGAGATAATTGGAGTTATTGATTTGATCGATTATTTCTATAAAGTTTTTGGTTTTGAATACCATGTGGAGTTGTCCACTCGTCCGGAAAATTCCATGGGATCTGACGAGGACTGGGAAATGGCGACCAACGCCCTTAAGGAAGCTTTGGAGACCAAGGGCCTGGAGTATAAAGTAAATCCCGGTGACGGGGCCTTTTACGGTCCTAAGATAGATTTTCATGTCAAAGACTGCCTGGACAGAACCTGGCAGTGTGGTACAATCCAATTGGATTTTCAGATGCCGGAGAAATTTGATTTAACTTATATTGGCGAAGACGGGGAAAAACATCGTCCCGTTATGATCCACCGAGTGGTTTACGGTAGTTTGGAGCGCTTTATCGCTCTCTTAATCGAACATTATGCCGGGGCCTTTCCGGTCTGGCTTTCTCCGGTGCAGGTCAGGATTTTGCCCATCAGCGACAGGCATAACGAGTTTGCCAATATAGTAGAGACTGTTTTGAAAGAGGAAAAGGTCCGCGTAGAAATCGATCAACGTCGCGAAAAAATAAACTATAAAATCAGGGAAGCCCAGACAGCAAAAATTCCCTTTGCTCTGGTAGTCGGCGATAAAGAAATGGAAACGGATAGTGTTTCCGTCCGCCGTTACGGTGAGCAAGAAACTGCCGTTATGAATCTCAATGATTTTGTTTCCCTGATCAAAACCGAAATTATCACCAAAAAAATTAATGACAAAGGACTGGTCCAATAATTTGGAGGGAAAGGGAGCTTTCAATGTCATTTAAAAAAATAAGCCAATTAACCCCCGGGGAAACTATTATATCCTTTTTCTTAATCCGCAAAGTTGAATGCCGAAACACCAACAGCGGCAACAAATATCTCGATTTTATCTTGAGCGACAACAGTGGGGAAATCGTTGCCAAGTTATGGGATTGTTCCCCAGAAGAGGAATCTCAGTTTGCCAAAAATATGTTGATTAAAGTAAAAGGCACCGTGGTTGAATGGCAGGGAAGAAAACAGCTTAAAATCGATAAAATCCGCTTGGTTGAGGCAAAAGACGAAGTGGATATTGAGGAATTCGTGCCGGTGGCTCCCTACCCGGCCCGGGAAATGTATGCCGAACTGCTGGCTTACCTCGAAAAAATCGGCAACAGCAAGCTCAAAGAAACAGTGCGGCTTATTATCGATGAGGTTGAAGAAAAATTAATGACCTGGCCGGCAGCCCTTCATAATCATCATTCCCTGCGTTCAGGTTTGCTCTATCATACTCTTACCATGCTCAAAGCGGGAGAAGCGCTCCTGCAAATATATCCCTTCCTCAACAAAGACCTTTTACTGGCGGGTATAATCCTGCATGACATTGCCAAAATTGAGGAAATTGAAGCCGATGAGCTTGGGCAGGCTACTGCTTATAGTATTGTGGGGCAGCTCTTGGGGCATATCGTGCAAGGGATAAAAAAGATTGATTGGGCGGCTCGCCAGGTGGGTTTGGATGAAGAACTGAGTCTCCAGTTGCAGCACATGATTCTTGCCCACCACTATGAACCGGAGTTTGGCAGCCCCAAAAAGCCGATGTTTCCTGAAGCCGAACTTCTGCATTACTTGGATATCTTGGATGCCAGGATGTTTGATATGCAAAAGGCTTTAGATACGGTAGAACCTGGAGAATTCAGCGATCGCATATGGGCTCTGGACAATCGCAGGTTATATAAATCAAATTTTAGTGGGTAATAAACGGGACAAATATCAAAGTAGTTAACTGAAGAGAAAAATACCAGGGACAAGCGGTATAAACTCTGGCTGGAATTACGGAGAGTGAAGAAAGTGAATAAAAAAAGGCACAACTATCGGATAATAACCTGGAGTTTGACCATAATCCTTCTATTATCCCTAGGAGGATGCGGAATCCTGGGCCATAGCGGAGACAGTGGGCAAATTTTACCGGATGATAAAACCCAGGGGGCTCTTAGAGTTGGGCTGATTGTCGATGAAAGAGGAATAAACGATCCATATAACCAGAACGCCTGGCAAGGGCTTCAAAGGGCAAGCCAAGATTTTGATATTGCCGGCAGTTATGTTCAAGCGCAGGACAGTAAAGAATATGGCCGTTTACTGACTCAATTGAAAAAGCAGAATTGCAACTTAATATTTACCCTGGGCAGTGACGCTGTCCCGGCAGTCTTGGAAGCTGCCGCTCAAAATCCACAAATAAAATATATTTGCCTCGACGCTTCCTTGGAGAGCACTCCTCCCTCCAATGTTATGGCTGTAGCTTTCAGAGTGGAAGAACCTGCATTTCTGGCGGGCTATCTATGCGGGAAAATGACCAATACTCTTGTGGCAGGTTTTATCTCCGGGGACAATAAAGACTTGGCCCAAAAATATCATTATGCCTATAAAGCCGGACTAAGATATGCCAGACCTAACTGTCAATTAATGAAAGGGTTGGCGGCAACCTATTCCAATGTTAATCGCTATAAGACAATTGCCGAACTTATGATTGAATCCAATGCCGATATGATTCTGAAGATAATGGGTAAGACCGATACCGGAACAGTATCTGTTTTGGACAAAGCGCAAACTGAAATTGCCTATATCACCAAAAACTTAAATGAGATCATCTATGATTTACTCCGGCAATATAAAGACAACACACTTGAACTTAAGAATTTAAATTTGGGTATGGCAGAAAATGCCCTTAAAATTAATTATACAAACCCGGACATGGTACCGTTAAATACTTACAATGAAGTGCAGAAACTGGAAGAAAAAATTATTACCGGAGAGCTGAAGGTCCCGCGCAATGAGGAAGAATATCTTAAATTTATTGATAATTGATCAATTTATTAAGTTCCCGGCGGAATTTAAGATCAATGATTGACATTATCAAACTCGGTGTGTATACTATTTATGCGAAGTAGAAGTCATCCGCTTCTCACCTCATGACATTGTCAATGAGGTTGCAAATGAGTTACTCCTTTATGGTGATTCTCATTTTGAATTTATGAAGACGGGTGGACTATACCGTCTTTATTTTATTTTATTAACCATTTAATTACCTCAGGAGGTGTTTCCCTATTAACAAAGATTTGCGGATTAATGAAGAAATCCGGGCTCGGGAAGTTCGACTTGTCAGTGAAGGCGGAGAACAACTCGGGATTGTTCCTCTGACAGAAGCATTGCATATTGCGGCGGAGAAATCATTAGACCTGGTTGAAATTGCACCCAATGCCAAACCACCGGTATGCAAACTCATGGACTATGGCAAATATAAATATGAGCAAGCCAAGCGAGAGAAAGAAGCACGCAAAAAACAGAAAGTGGTTGAGGTAAAGGAAGTAAAACTCCGTCCCAACATTGAGGCCCATGATTTCGAAACTAAGGCTCGTAGCGTTCAGCGTTTTTTGAATAGCGGGGATAAGGTTAAGGTGACAATAATGTTCAGGGGCAGGGAAATTACCCACCCTGACCAGGGAAAGATGCTATGCTTAAAATTGGCAGAATTCCTTAACGAGCAAGCTGTCATTGAACGCGAGCCGAAAGTGGAAGGCCGCAATATGATTATGATTTTATCTCCAGTTACAAATAAACACGACTAAATTAAGAAAAGGAGGTTGCTTAGACATGCCTAAGATGAAGACCCATCGTGGAGCTGCCAAGCGTTTTAAGAAAACCGGTACTGGAAAAATTGTACGCCGTCATGCGTATAAGAGCCATATTTTAGAAAAGAAGACTTCCAAGCGCAAACGTAATCTCCGCAAATCGACTGTGATGCATAATACTGATGCCAAGCGGATTGCGCGTCTGATAGCCTACGTAAAATAAGCACTACAAGGAGGTTTGTACCATGGCACGTGTTAAAAGAGGTGTCAGAGCCCATAGACGCCATAAAAAAATATTAAAATTAGCCAGGGGTTATAAAGGCCGTAGAAGCAAAACCTTCAAGATGGCCAAACAACAAGTTATTCGTTCTATGGCCTTTGCTTATGCCCATCGCAAATTAAGAAGAAGAGAATTCCGAAAGCTTTGGATTACGCGAATCAATGCGGCGGCCAGAATGAATGACATCACTTACAATCGTTTGATGTATGGTTTGAAATTGGCCGGAGTCAACATAAACCGCAAAAT